>CANHJJ010000110.1 GCA_947460565.1 Bacteroidota bacterium | reverse complement strand
TGTAAATGGAGGCGCTATAGCCATTGGTCATCCGCTAGGAGGCAGTGGTGCAAGGATTTCAACTACCTTGATACACGAAATGCAAAAACGCAATGTTCGCTATGGTCTTGCTACCATGTGTATTGGTGTGGGTCAGGGTGTGGCATTGGTATTTGAAAAATGCTAATTGCCAGACGCAGATTTATTACTACTACTTTAGCATTACCTTTATATTCGCCTTATGGAATTGGATAAGATATTAGAGTTTAAGTATACCCCTGAGATAAACGAAAAGCTTATAGATTATGGCTTTACTAAAACCTTTGCTGAAGGAGATGTGATACTGAATGAAAATGCCTATATCAAGGCAATTCCCATAGTGATGAGCGGTAGCATCAGAGTGATGCGTACCGATGATGACGACAGAGAAATTCTATTGTATTATATCAAAGCAGGCGAAAGCTGTATCATGTCCTTTTTAGGGGGTATGCACCATGATACCAGCAAGGTAAAAGCCATTGCTGAAGAGCCTACTGAAATCCTTTTTGTGCCTATAGACAAGGTGAACATCCTCATCAAAGATTACCCAGAATGGCTTGATTATATTTTTAGGTTATACCACAAAAGATTTGAAGAACTACTTGATGTAGTGAATGCCATCGCCTTTAAAAAATTAGATGAACGCCTACTCGATTTTATCAAGAAGAAATGCCAAATCAACGATAACAATACCCTTGTTATTACTCACGAACATATAGCCAATGAGCTCGGTACAGCCCGTGTTGTCGTTTCTAGACTACTTAAACAAATGGAACAAGAAGGCTTGGTAACACTGGGTAGAAATAAAATCATACTACACTGATTAGACAATAGGTTATAGGGAAAAGGGTTTAGTGAGGAATGTTTTATCTTGACTATCCATAAAATGATTTATTGGAGCTATCGCCAATATGTGACATTTGTTACCGTTTTCTATTTCTTCCAGTTTTAGTTTTGCATCATAATTAGAGAAGAATGAAATACATAATCATTGGTGCGGTGGCTGGTGGAGCGAGCACAGCCGCAAGACTTAGAAGACTAGATGAAAAGGCCGAAATAGTGGTGTTTGAAAAGGGTGAATACATTTCGTATGCCAATTGTGGCTTGCCATATTATATTGGTAATGTTATCAAAAACCGAAATGCACTGTTGATTCAAACAGCCGCCTCATTCAACCAAAGGTTTAATATTGATGTGCGCACGATGACTGAAATTATAGCCATTGACGCTTCAGCCAAAACAGTAACTGCACGTAATCACAACAAAGGTGAAGAATACATTGAATCCTATGACAAATTAGTATTATCACCTGGAGCAGAGCCAGTAAGGCCGCCATTACCGGGTATTCAAAATGAAGGTATTTTTACATTAAGAAATGTAGCTGATACAGATTATATCAAAGCTTTTGTTCAGCAAAAAAGGGTAAAAAAAGTTTTGGTTATTGGTGCAGGATTTATTGGTCTTGAGATGGCCGAAAACCTACACGATTTAGGTTTAGACGTTTCAGTTATCGAAATGGGTAATCAAATTTTGGCTCCTTTAGATTTTCCGATAGCAGCTATTGCACAACAACACATTCGGAGCAAAGGGGTTAATCTGTTGTTAAATGTGGCCGTATCTTCATTTGAAAAAATGGAAGAAGGACTAAAAGTTATTTTAAATAATGGAGAGGCACTAGATGCGGATGTTATTATCATGTCTATTGGTGTTAGACCAGATACCAGATTGGCCGATAAAGCGGGCATTAAATTAGGTGCTGCGAAGGGAATATGGGTGAATGAGTTTTTACAAACATCAGACCCAAATATATACGCTGTGGGAGATGCCATTGAATTTGCTAACCCAATTACTGGACAATCAATGAATACGTATTTGGCTGGACCAGCGAATAAACAAGGACGTATATGTGCTAATAATATTGTGCTTGGAAATGTTCAGAAATACCATGGTGCCATTAATACGGCTATAGTAAAGATATTTGATATGACCATAGCTACTGCAGGCACAGCAGTAAAAAATCTTGATAGAGCGGGGATTGCCTCTCATGTATCAACCATACACAGTGGCTCACACGCGGGCTATTACCCAGGTGCCCAACAAATGAGTATTCAAATAGCTTTTGCACCTGATGGAGGAAGGCTGTTAAGTGCTCAGATAGCCGGTTTTGAAGGGGTTGATAAGCGAATAGACATACTATCATCAGCTATACAAAGACAAGCTAATATTTTTGAATTGGCCGAATTCGAACACGCTTATGCCCCACCTTATTCATCTGCCAAAGATCCTGTGAATATGGCCGGTTTTGTAGCTGAAAACATAATGCTTGAAAGACATCAGGTGTACCAATGGAATCAGATGAATCAAATATCAGATGATGATATTTTACTGGATGTTAGAACAACTGAAGAATTTGAAAGAGGTCATATTCCGAATGCCATAAATATTCCTGTTGATTCAATTAGAGAAAGAATACATGAATTAGACCTAAGCAAAAAAATATATGCTTATTGTCAAGCAGGTTTGAGGGGATATTTGGCACAAAGAATTCTAAAACAAAATGGTTTTGATTCTGTAAAAAACCTTTCGGGGGGCTACCAAACTTGGAAAACTTGCCATGATGAAACACAGATTATGGAGAAAGTTGAAGAATTGAGTTTGGCTTAATTTTACAAATAAAAAGGGCTTATGTAACTTAAGTTGCACTTTAGATGTTTTGATAGACTGATATTTGAATGATAAAATTTTAATTCAAATCATTATGAAAGCAAACATGGGAACAGCCGACAAAGTAATAAGAATACTTGTGGCAGTGGTAATCGCAGCACTTTATTTTATGGGTATAATCACAGGAACTTTGGCTATTATCCTCATGGTATTGGCGGTGGTTTTTGTAGCTACCAGCTTCTTAAGTTTCTGCCCATTGTATTTACCATTTGGTATTTCAACCAAGAAAAAATAGTGAAGGATTAGTGAGAGAATTTTGGAATGAAAGATACAGTGCTGAAGACTACGTTTATGGCACTGCACCTAATACCTTTTTGCGCAAACAACTCGAATGCCTTATTCCTGGAACCGTTTTATTTCCATGCGAAGGAGAAGGCAGAAATGCAGTATTTGCCGCTCAACATGGGTGGAAGGTGAAAGCCTTTGATGCTAGCGAAGCGGGCAAAGAGAAAGCCTTATTACTTGCAAATAAACAAGGCCTTGAGTTTACCTATGATGTGTCAGATGCTATGGATATAAGCTATCCTCAAGATTCATTTGATGTCATAGCATTGATATATGCACATTTTCCCGAAGACATTAGACAAACATTACATCATAAGATGATATCTTGGATGAGACCAGGAGGAATATTGATATTAGAAGCATTTAATCCCCTTCAATTATCTAATACTTCAGGAGGTCCTAAAGATGCTTCCATGCTATATACGCATGAGATGCTTCAAAGCGATTTTAATCAATTGCAAACAATCCTGTTGGGTACTGAAAAAATCATCTTGGATGAGGGAACCTTTCATCGCGGACCTGCAGATGTGATAAGGTATGTAGGACAAAAATTAAATTAAGGCTTCTGTAACATTGGTTGCAATCATTGGCAACGCATCGGCTTAATTTTGTGCCCTGAATAAGTCCTACATGAAAGCTATAATTAAATATAAACTCACTTTAATAGGTGTTTTTCTTGGTGCCATTTTAGGCTTTGCCTATTATTATTTTATTGGTTGTGCCAATGGTACATGTGCTATTACATCTAGCCCAATAAATAGCACTTTATATGGTTCTTTTGTAGGCGGATTGTTGTTTCATTCACAAAAAAAATAAGAACATGAAAACAGAAGAAATCATTATCGCCAACCTTAAATGTAATGGTTGTGCATCCACCATTAAAAAAGAAGTTTCAGCCATTGAAGGCGTAAGTTTGGTAGAGGTTGACAAAGACAGGGACGCTGTTACTGTGACCTATGAAAACGTGGAGAGGACTGCCATTATTGACAAGTTACACTCGCTTGGATACCCTGAAGCAACTGAAAAAAATGGTCTTTTAATGCAGCTAAAAAGTTATGGTAGCTGCATGGTAGGCAAAATACATAATCTATAAATTATATAAGAAAGAGAATGAACTTAGCAAAAATCATTAGAGAAAAACAAGGCACCATAGTAGATGTGCGCACTCCTGGAGAATACATGGGTGGCAATGTAAATGGATCAATTAACATACCTTTGCAAGAAATACCGAATAGATTGGATGAGTTGAAAAGCTTTGAACAACCCTTGGTATTATGCTGCGCATCGGGTGGCCGAAGCGCACAAGCAACAAACTACTTAAGTCACCAAGGCATTGAATGCTTAAATGGTGGTTCTTGGTTTGACGTAAATTATTATCAATCATTAAGCAACTAAAATAAAACATGATAGCAGCATTAAAAGAATTATTAGGAATGGGCCCCAAAGTGGATTATGCCCAATTGGTGAAAGAAGGTGCCATAGTATTAGATGTAAGAAGCAAAGGCGAATATGCAGGTGGACATATCAAAGGTTCAATCAATATTTCAGTTGATACGCTTAGCAACAATTTAAGTAAGCTAAAAGATAAGAATACACCCATTATTACCTGCTGCGCTTCAGGTATGAGAAGTGCTTCTGCAAAAGGCATTTTGAAATCAAATGGTTATACCCAAGTATACAATGGTGGTGGTTGGAGCAGTTTACAAAACAAATTATAAGGGATGAAAGAAAGAATAATGACAGGTTGGACTTTTACTAGATGTCTATACTTGCTGATGGGAGTAGTCATAATAATTCAATCACTCATGGCTAAGCAAATGATGGGTGTTGTTTTTGGAGGCTATTTAGCTTCGATGGGTTTATTTGCTTTTGGATGTGCTTCTGGTTCATGTTTTAGTGGCATAAGAAAAATGTCTGATAACCAAAAGCCCAATGATAATAACATTGATGTTGATTTTGAAGAAGTAAAAACAAAGTAAAAATGAACGCAAAATTTTCTGATTTAATTAAAAGTGAAAAGCCTACATTAGTAGACTTTTTTGCTGAATGGTGTGGCCCATGTAAAACGATGAAACCTATTCTTGAAGATTTAAAATCCAAGGTGGGCGAAAGTTCTAGCATCATAAAAATTGATGTAGACAAAAACCCTCATGTGGCCAGTGCCTATCAAATTCAAGGTGTACCTACTCTTATCCTTTTCAAAAATGGTGAGGTAATATGGCGTCAATCTGGAGTGGTGATGGCAAATAAGCTTGAACAAATTATAAAACAATATTCAAACTAAATGAGAAAAGTATTATCTATTACCTTCATCACTATCGCAGCTTTTTTATATAGTTGTAGCAATGGTCAAACACAAAACGGAAAGACCAATTTATCGGCTGAAGAGTTTGCTCAAAAAATAAAAGAATTGCCTGATGCACCCATTATTGATGTGCGCACAGCAGATGAATTTAGCAAAGGACATATTCTAAATGCCAAAAATTTTGATTGGTACGAAGATATGCTTGACAAGCAAGTAGTCTCTTTTGATAAAGCCAAACCTATTTTAGTTTATTGTTTAAGTGGAGGTAGAAGCTCTGCAGCAGCAAGCAAATTAAGAGCCTCGGGATTTAAAACTGTTTATGAATTGAATGGTGGTATTATGAAATGGAGAGGTGCTAATTTGCCTGAGACAACGGAAATGGCAAGCGCTTCGGCTGGTATGAGCAAAGCACAATTTGATGCAATGTTACAAAGCGACAAAACAATGCTGATAGATTTTTATGCTGATTGGTGCGGCCCTTGCAAAAAGATGAAACCTTATTTGGATGAAATAAGCAAAGACATGGCAGACAAAGTGGTGGTGGTAAGAATCAATGCAGATGATAACCAAGCTCTTTGCAAAGAAATGCATATTGATGCTTTACCTACGCTTCAAGTATACAAAAACAAATCGTTAACATGGTCTAATACGGGTTTTATTGAAAAGGCAGAAGTACTAAAAAACTTGAAGTAAGCCTTGGTTTTGTATTAATTATTTAACAGAAATATAACGTTTATCCCTATAATTAGTGTTTTTCTGTTAATGTGGAATATTTAGTTTCGTTGTCGGATGCAACCACTAGATATTGAAAATCAAACCATATTTATCATGCTGCTGTCTGCGGCTGTGTTGCTATTATATTTCTATTTTACATGGAGGGTGGTAAAAAAACCAGTTTGTCCAAATTGCTATTCTGCAGACAGAGAAAGGCTTCAGAAGAATTCCTATTTTTCATTTATTCAAACAATGAGAAACCTAAAGAGATACCGATGTTTAAAATGCTACAAAATCTTTTACGTGAAGCAAACCAAGCGATCGTAGTTTCTTTTGCCCCTTGTTGGTGCTTAGTATAGAGTCACCATGCATCTAGTGAACGGTTGGTGACACCAACCGTAGGCAAATATATTTATTGTAAAACAAAATATATATATTAATA
>CANHJJ010000109.1 GCA_947460565.1 Bacteroidota bacterium | reverse complement strand
TCATGACCGAATTGTGTTTGAAAGGCTTCAAATTCTTTTTCAAAATCAACGGGGGCAAGGTGGGCATTTGGCCTGTCGGTATAAGCTTTTTGAGATTTCAAAATAACTTTAGATAAAGCAGGAGGGAAGCCTCCTGGATTTTGTCCAAGGTCTCCTCTAAATAACTCCATTACAGAATCAGGAAAACTAATACTATCTCCTTTTTCATAAATATCTTTTTCGGAATAGCCATTTGAAGTCATGAACAAAGCCATATCACCTACCACTTTGCTTGAAGGTGTCACTTTTACGATGTCACCAAACATTTTGTTTACCACTTCATAATTCTCTTTGATGGTTTCAAACTTATCTTCTAAACCCAAACTGCGGGCCTGAGGACGAAGGTTTGAGTATTGTCCTCCTGGAATTTCATGGTCGTAAACTTCGGCTGTTCCCGCTTTCAAGTCACTTTCAAATGGATAGTAATATTCGCGAATACTTTCCCAGTAGTTACTAAATTTATTTAATGATTTCAGGTTGATTTTTTGTTCACGCTCATTGCCTTCCATCATAGCAACGATTGAATTAAAGTTTGGTTGAGACGTCAAACCACTCATACTTGCCAATGCCACATCAATAACATCCACACCTGCCTCTATGGCTTTTAAGTATGTGGCAGGTTGAATGCTAGATGTATCATGAGTATGCAAATGAATGGGGATACTAATTGATTTTTTTAGTTCAGTTAAGAGTACTTCGGCTTGATATGGTTTTAGCAGACCTGCCATATCTTTAATACCTAAAATATGTGCCCCTGCATCTTCAAGTTGTTTGGCTAAATCGAGGTAATAGTTCAGATTGAATTTTTGGTTTTTCTCAGGGTTAAGGAAGTCACCTGTATAAGCAATACAAGCCTCTGCCAATCCTTCAGTTCTTTCATTCACGGCATCGATGCTTACTCGCATACCTTCTATCCAATTGAGTGAATCGAAAATTCTGAAAACATCTACTCCATTTTTACCACTTTCTTCTATAAATCGTTCAACTAAATTATCAGGATAAGCTTTATAACCTACCGCATTTGATCCCCTAATTAACATTTGAAACAAGGTATTTGGAATAGCTGCTCTTAAGAGTTGTAACCGTTGCCAAGGGTCTTCATGCAAAAATCTAAGCGCCACGTCAAAAGTAGCACCACCCCACATTTCGATACTAAATATCTCAGGATGATTTTTGGAAAAACTTTCTGCAATGCGCAACATGTCTGCTGTTCTTACCCTTGTGGCTAGCAAACTTTGATGTGCATCACGCATGGTGCAATCCGTATATTGAATGGACTTTTCGTTTTTAAGCCATTGTGTAAAACCTTCTCTGCCTAACTCTTTCAATCTATCTCTGGATCCTTTAGGATATTCGGCATAAGGATTGAAATCTGGTACAATTGCATTTCTAAATTGCACGTTGGGATTGATTGATTTCACATCTTCATTTCCATTTACAGTAACTTCTGCTATGTATTGTAAAGCCTTGGTGCCTCTATCAAGAGCTTTTGAAAACTTGAACAATTCAGGATGTGATTCGATGAATTTTACTGTGGTTTTTCCAGCCAAAAATTCTTTATGACGAAGCACATTTTCTAAGAAAATGATATTGGTTTTTACTCCTCTAATTCTGAACTCTCGCAATACACGAACCAATCTATTGCTTGCTTCTGAAAGGGTTTTTCCACTGGCAGTAATCTTTACCAAAAGTGAATCGAAAAAAGGAGAGATTTTTACATTTGGATATGCACTTCCTTCATCCAATCTAATGCCTGGCCCACCTGCATTGCGGTATGCAATGATCGTTCCATGATCGGGTTTAAAATTATTGGCAGGATCTTCAGTGGTGATGCGAACTTGAACAGCATAACCATCACAACTAATTTGACTTTGAGAAAGTATATTGATTTCAGGGGAATCTAAACGATGACCTTGTGCAATGAGTATTTGTGTTTTTACAATATCAATACCAGTAACCTCTTCGGTAACGGTATGTTCAACTTGGATACGAGGATTTACTTCGATGAAATATACGTTTTCTTGAGGGTCAACTAAAAACTCAACGGTACCTACATTGTTATAATTTACTTTCTTGCAAATTTTAAGGGCATAATCATAAAGAGCTTTTTTTGTTTCAGCTTTTAAATTTGGTGCAGGCGCCATTTCAATTACCTTTTGAAACCTACGTTGAACTGAACAATCACGTTCAAATAAATGAATCAAATTTCCATGTCTATCACCAACAATTTGCACTTCAATATGACGAGGGGTTTCAATAAATTTTTCAAGGAAAACGGTATCATCACCAAAAGCTACGCGAGCTTCGTTTCTAGCTTCATTAAATAAGGCTTCTAATGATTCCTCGTTTCGCACCACACGCATGCCTCGACCGCCACCACCTGCAGCGGCTTTAATCATCACGGGGTATTTGATGCGCGCAGCTTCGCTGCGCGCATCCTCAAATGTTTTCAAGTCGATATGACTATCTTCTATAATAGGTACCTTTGATTCGAGAGCTACTCTTTTAGCCAATACCTTATCGCCAAGGCTTTTCATTACCTCTGGGTCAGGGCCTATAAATATGATACTCTCCTCTCGGCATCGAGCAGCAAAATGAGCGTTTTCACTTAAAAATCCGTAACCTGGATGAATGGCGTCCACTTTTTCACTTTTGGCCACATGGATAATTTCTTCAATATCCAAGTATGGCTTTAATGGGTCAGTTTCTTTTCCTATTTGGTAGCTCTCATCGGCTTTATATCTATGAAGACTGTATCGGTCTTCGTATGTATAAACCGCTACGGTTCTTATGTTAAGTTCGGTGGCAGCACGAAAAACGCGGATGGCAATTTCGCCACGGTTGGCAACGAGTAGTTTTTTGATAGGCATAAGAAGTAACTATAAATAGTGATTAACAAATATGCAGTTCAAATGTAAATTACAAAAGACTTAGAAAACCATGATTATTCACAATATGTTATTTGTGGTCACAATAAAACAACTTATTAAACAAAAAAATCGATTGTGCTTTGGAAATCATAAAATATTATTATACTTGCCAACAGAAAATCAGCTCTGATTTTATTCAAGGTTACAATCCCCTAGTTTTCTCAACTCAATTTTTTAAGAAAGCATAAAGGGTTTTACAATCGAAAATTTATTTTGAACAAAAACTAATGTACGACATTATTACGTTAAACGACATGCTCATTTCTGAGCTGCAAGACATTGCATCTTCCATTAAATTAGACAATGTAAATGGCTTAGAAAAGCAAGAATTGATTTACAAAATTTTAGAACAGCAAGCTACTGCTCCAGCTGATGGAGACGATGATCCTTCTAAGAAAAAAAGAGGCAGACCAAGAGTTGTTAAGGCCAAAGCGCCTGAAAAAGTTGAGATAAAAAAGCGAGAACCTCGCGAACCTAGAGAACCAAAGCCTATTGTTGAGGTAAAAGCAAAACAGGAAGAGATTACTGAAGAACCTGCAGTTATTAGCCAACATTCGCAAGCTGATTTCTCAAACGAAAATGTGTCTTCTAATGAGCCTGCTCCTGAAGTGGTTGAAAAACCAGCTATTGAAAATATTGCGCCTGTTGAAAGAAGACCAAACGAGCCTGCTGCAGAAAATGAAAATTTTCAAGAAAGAAGAAGACCCAATCGTTTTGAAAGACCACAAGCACAATACCAAGAATTAGAAGGGATCGTAAGTAGCGAAGGTGTTTTGGAAATGATGCCTGATGGTTATGGTTTCCTACGCTCTAGTGATTATAACTACATGTCATCACCGGATGATATTTATGCATCACCATCTCAAATAAAATTATTTGGACTAAAAACTGGAGATACGGTAAGAGGGGCTATTCGTCCTCCAAAAGAAGGTGAGAAATATTTTGCCTTAACAAAAATAGACAAAATTAATGGCAGAGAGCCTGCTGATATTAGAGACAGGGTAGCATTTGAACATTTAACTCCTTTGTTTCCAGATGAGAAATTGAACTTAGCTGATAATTCAGCTACCTATTCAACACGCATTATTGATATGTTGGCTCCGATAGGTAAAGGCCAACGTGGTTTAATAGTGGCGCAACCTAAAACGGGTAAAACCATTTTATTAAAAGAAATTGCCAATGCCATTGCTAAAAATCACCCTGAAGTTTATCTAATCATTCTTTTGATTGATGAACGCCCTGAGGAGGTAACAGATATGCAACGCAGTGTAAGAGCAGAGGTGGTAGCAAGTACTTTTGATGAGCCTGCTGAAAAGCATGTACGCTTATCAAACATCGTACTTGAAAAAGCCAAACGCCTTGTAGAATGTGGTCATGATGTGGTTATTTTGATGGATTCAATCACACGTATGGCTCGTGCGTTTAATACAGCACAACCAGCTAGCGGAAAGATTTTGTCAGGTGGTGTGGATGCGAATGCCTTACACAAACCTAAACGTTTCTTTGGAGCCGCACGTAAGATTGAAGATGGAGGTTCTTTAACCATCATAGCCACTGCTTTGATTGATACAGGAAGCAAAATGGATGAGGTGATTTTTGAAGAGTTTAAAGGTACCGGTAATATGGAGTTACAGTTAGACCGTAAATTGGCTAACAAACGCGTTTTCCCTGCTATTGATATTATTTCTTCAAGTACAAGAAGAGATGATTTGTTACTAGACAAACAAACCCTGCAACGTATTTGGGTATTGCGCAATCATATTGCGGATATGAATGCCGATGAGGCTATGAATTTGTTGCTTAAAAACATGAAAAACACCAGAACCAATGAAGAGTTCTTGGCAAGCATGAATAGCTAAGCTATTATAAAAAATAAATAGAAAAGGGGCTCGATTTATCTTGCCCCTTTTTTTTGTTAAATTTATTTCATCAACTCCATAATTTTCCCGCAACTATCCATAGTCTGAAGCCAAGCCAAAGAATCTCCTATCTTTTTTTTCTTTTTTATTTCCATCACAAATATTTCATAACAAAAATCGTCTTTTTATCAATTACCATTTTTGTATGTTTGCAAGACTTGAAAAAGATTTTGGTATATATTCTCCTAGTGGCTTTTATCACGCCAATGGCTCTTCGTGCTGGGGCTATAGGATATTACTATGCTAATAAAACCTATATCGCATCTCAACTTTGTGTAAATAAAGATAAGCCTAAATCATGCTGTGAGGGAACTTGTTATTTAAACAATCAGTTAAAAAAGGCTGAGGAATCCCAAGACAATAAATTGCCTGCTTATTTAAAGAGCATTGAAAAAGATATGTTTAATCATGAATTGATTTCGGAACATACATCGGTTTGTTTCTCTAAAATTTGCACTAAACACAAGCCTTACAGCAATTCTTATTACTTCATTCATCAGGCTAGTATCTTTCAGCCGCCCAGTTTTTCTTAGTTAATTTTATGCTTCTATTTATTCTCTTTCATCAATGTTTGAGATGATGGCGCATGCTGTCCAATATGGAGCAAATTCTTTCAATCAAATTATTTTCAGACTGCTTTCATAATTCGGTTATATACAATTAGGACGTCATGGTGTGGAACGAAGCCATCTGATTTATCTGGAGATTGCTTCAATCATTCGCAAAGACGCTCAATTATGAAAGAAGTCTATTTGTCAGTAACACAAATAACTATCCAAATTTGGATGATGTTATGGAATTAAAGAAAAACAAAACATGAAAAAAATTATAGCAGTATGTTGCATACTACTTGCATTCGTGCAAATAAAAGCTCAGTCTAGCACCGATAATTGGCCAGCTTTAAAGGCCTTCCACAGCATCATGTCAGCCACCTTTCACCCAAGTGAAGAAGGCAACCTGAAGCCCATCAAAGAGCGTAGCAAAGAACTGGTTCAAAAAGCCAAAGAATTGGCTCAATCAAAAGCACCTTTAGAGTTTAATAAACCTGCTATCAAAAAAGCAGTAGCTGATTTGGTTTCAGGAGCTGAAAAGCTAGACAAAATGATTGCTGATAAAGCAAAAGATGCTGATATTATCAAAGCTTTGAGTGGCCTGCATGATGTGTTCCATCAAATAGTAGGATTGTGTAAAAATCCAGAGAATGAGAAACACTAATTTTAACAAACGAGATGTATGCCTAGCATGCATCTCGTTTATACTTATATTTTTTGCCAAATCAAGCCTCGCTTGCGATGTATGCGGATGTTCTTCCAATGCCAATTATTTCGGCATACTACCTCAATTTAAACAGCATTTTGTGGGTGTTAGATATAGTAATCTAAGTTTTGATTCAAAGCATATTCCAAGTCTTAGTGGACAAGTAACGAACTCAAAAGACATATTGCAAAGAGGAGAGTTATGGGGACGTTTTTATCCCACAAAGCGACTACAAATCTTTGCTTTTGTACCTTATCAAGTAAACCTAAAAACAGAGGAAGGTAATAGCACCCAAACCAATGGCTTGTCAGATATTAGTGTATTGGCTAATTATATCCTAATAAACACAGGTGATTCAGG
>CANHJJ010000108.1 GCA_947460565.1 Bacteroidota bacterium | reverse complement strand
CTGGTTTTGACAAAGCGGTTCAGCTGTAATAAAATTAGTATTAATTTTTTTCAAATATTACACCGACCTTTCATGAGCAAATGTAAGGATTTTGGTTGATAGTTGTTGGTTGGCAGTTGATAGTTTTTATTCGCTGGATTGTATTAATCCCTTCACTATCCGAAGAGTTAGCGAAGCGCTCTTCGGATTTAAAATGAAAGGTAGTGTCTCCGACACGGGTTATTTAAAATGAGTTACAAACTCTTTTTATTTATTAATTCGTAGTCTCCTTTGCTATATACAAGCGCACAAGAGTCCAACGAACAGTATGGACATATTCTCAACTCCTATTTATTATCTTACTCCAAATCGTTAAGTAATTTTAATAATAAATCCTTTAAGTTTTTTAAACGGACTCCCAATTTAGCTTTATTATCTGTACCTAATTCAATAGGAATATTAGCAATCACTTTTAAAATTTTTATACGAGCTAATACAATTGAATATGTGTGTCCAGGCAACTCATCACTGTCATGCATATTAACCATTTTATTTAAAGGAGAAAACATTGTTTTGGACGAAAATTGAATAGCTAACTCCATAGCATCTGTTTGCATTTGTATGATTATATAATTTAAAAATTCATCAGAAATGTTTGACCAAGTTGTAGTATCAATTAAATACAAATTGTATCGAATTTCAACTAGCAACCTGCGCTTTAAAGAATCCTTATGTTTTATCCAATAATTAATTTCTTTAACTGAGTTTATCACTATATCCTTAACCTTGAATGGTTGCTCTAAAAAGTTCATAATTTATTAATTTTTAAAATGACCTTACAGCTCGAACACCACAATTATCAGTTCTCCAAGTAATGTTTTGAATACCAGTTAATAAGCTAACAGTATAGGCTTCCGTGGTTGTTACGTCAGTAGAACTCCAATATAATTTCATTGTTTCATTAAAAATTACACCTCCATTTGCTAATGCAGTTGTATTAATTTCAGATTTATTTAGATATATTTTATTTAATTCATACATACTTGGTAAATACCAATCGGAATATCCATTTAAATTTAAATTATCACATAATCTTGCGGCAATATTTTGTTCTTTACAGTATGATGACACAATTAACTCTGTATTCGATTTGCCGAATCCAATATTAGGTGACAAATTCAAATTTCGTAAATCATACGATAAACATCCCCAAGGTGTTCCGATGGATGTATTTTGGTCTTTTGGTGCTACAATAATTCCATGAATTTCTCCCGAAACATATCCAGGATCCCCTAATTTAAAAACATATCCAATAACGCCACCTTGATAAAAAGAACCAATAACTGTGGTAGTTTTTACAATTATCTGCTCACCGTATCCAGTTCCTTGGTTATTCGTTGCGTACGCCCTTATATAATAAGTTGTTTCTGGATTTAAGTTATTTAAAATTTCAGTAAAATTTGATAAATTCGAACTACTGACAACTATATTATCTGATATAGTTGGGTCTGGGGATGTACCATAACACAGACCCTTTTTTATAATTGCGCTAGCCCCTGTAGATAAAATAATTCCTCCACAAGTTAAGTTGTTAAACTTAACATTACTTGCAGCAATTGTGGAAATTGTTGGCTTAATATCAAAGGTTTTAAATTGTTTTGTAATTCCATAAAAAGTTCCAAACATATTGGTTGCATATGACCGAACGTAATATTGAGTATTTTCCTTGAGATTATTAAGTCCACTCTCGAATTCACCTACTCCTAATCCATCTATAGTTAAATTATCCTCTATTGTGGGATTGCCTGTTAAATTGTAGCAGACTCCTCTTTTAGTAATTGCACTACCACCATCACTTAATATCACTCCTCCACATTTTGCAGCATTAAGTGTTACTTGGCTTACATCTTTGGTTAAAATTAAGCCATATTCAATCTCACTTGTAGGTCCATAACTTGTGCCATTTTTATTAGTTGCATAACTTCGAACATAGTATCTTACATCTGGCTTTGTTCCTTTAATTGCACAAAAAAAATCCCCAATATTACTTATGTTATTGTTGGCTATTTTATTGTCGTTTATACTTGGATTATCTTGCAAACTCCAACAAATGCCTTTTTCTTTTATGTCATCAATTGAGGCAAACACACTACTCTTACATAAGATTGAATCTGTATATAGGTTGAAAGATACTTTTTCCAAAAGCGGTAAATCATCTAGTTTTTTACAAGAATTAAATAATACGACCAAAAGTGCCGCGAAAATCAATATAACTTTGAAATGCTTCATAATATTAAATTAGTTTTTGTTTTTCTTTTTTATACAAAGGCTAAGCCCAGCATTTAAAGAATATGATTGTATTAAGTTGGAGTTAATTAAATGTAAGTTAAGGTTTGGTTTTAATGAAAAGGTTATTCTAGATATTGAAGAATACCTGAGCTGCAAATACAGGGGGACTGTAATATAATTTATTCGACCACAGAGAATATCTGGTCTTCCTTCAATTGAAGTTATAAAATCATTTTGCGTAATTGAAATACCTGAGCCGATGCTTGCTTTTAGAAGCTTTTGATAGAAACAATGGCCAATATTTAAGGTAGCACTATTGTTTACAAAATCAAATTTTGTGTATGGCGCATCAATTGAACTTTTTAGTTGGCTAACATCAATCATAAAGCTTAGATTTTTCCGTCTACTATAATTTACTAAATACTCTATATTCAAGTTGATTCCTTTAAATAAAGAAGCATTTTGGATTGGAAAGAGTTCAATATTATTTGCAGCTTTCACCATATTTTCGATCCCATTTTCATTAATAGATAAAACCGAAATACCCCCGCCTACATATAAATAATTATTGAAATGCATTTGATTTATTAAGTCTTCTTTTTCTTTTCTTTTTACTTCTTTTAGAGATAACCTCTGTTTTTCTCTTTCAATAGCAGTTAATGAATCGTTTTGCCTCTTTTGCTCAGCTATTTTTATTTGCTCAGCCATTTGATTTTCTTGCTCGGCTTTTGCTTTTACTTTAGCATTTCCCTTTTCATCCAATTTTATATCCCGAATTTCAGAATACAATACTTTAAACACTTCGTCATTCATCAACTTAACTTTAATGAATTTACTTGGCTCAATCTCAGTAATTGTACCCTTAATTGGAAAACCCGACTTCAAATTAATAACTACGACATCATTAATTTTTTGTGCACTTACTGTTTTAATTAAAAGTAGCAGTACAAAAAGAATAGTTATTTTTTTCATGGCGTATTATTTTGTAAATTCAACAATATCAGCTGTTATTTTAACTGTAACTGTTTCAAAAATTACCAATGCTTTTACATTAGCAATGTCAACTGCAACATTTGCGTAAGTTTGATTTTCCTTTAGAGGGTATTTCTGATACATATCCAATTTTGCACGTGCAATTAAATCAGTTATATTATCACCAATACCAATTACTGAAGAAGCACTTGATTCACCTTCTACCATTCTTACATATTTAAAGTTTGCGCTATTTAAAGTTGTGGTTGGGTTAAAATTTCCTGTCCTAGAAACCATGCAGCTAGTTAAACTTAATAAAAATAAGCCTATGAGTATTGTAATAGTTTTTTTCATGTTTGTAATTGTTTTCATTTGTTTTATATTAATTTTAATTGTTTCTATTATAATTTTTTTCTAGGTCAATTAGTTTTAATTATTCAATTGATACCTTTAGTTGTGTTGTTTTTATGCGCTTGTATGGTTTAGTCATTTTAGATTAAGATTAAATGTTGAATTAACTAAATCATTAAAACTATAATTTCATTCATTGTTTAATATCTCTAACAGTTTACAAAACTAAATCAATAAATATCCTGATTAAGGTTTTTTTACAACATTCAAGGTTTTTTTATTACTTTTGTTTCATGGAAGAGCTATATAAAAACATTAAAAAATTTAGAGAAATAAAAAACTTAACCCGCGAACAGGTTGCAAGTAAAATTGGTATGAGTGTGAGTGGTTATAGTAAAATTGAAAGGGGTGAGGTTGATTTAACTATTTCACGAGTTGAGGAAATTTCTAAAATATTAAATATAGAAATTGAAAAACTAATGAATTTTGATGTTTCACAAATATTTAATGTAAGCAATAACAAGCTCGTTCAAGGGGTTGGAAAAGCCGAAAATAATCATTTTCATAATGATGATTACAGAGAAAAATATATAATTATGCTTGAGGAGGAAAACAAACGGCTTAAAGAAAAACTTTTGTAAACATCCTCAATACGCTGGTTTGTATATGCAATCCCAATCACTTACTAAACGGCCTCTACCTAACATAAAGTAATTGTATAAAAAGGCAATTCATTTTGGCTTACTATCCGAAGCGTTAGCGAAGCGCTCTTCGGATTTAAAATGAAATGTAGTGTCTCCGACACGGGTTATTTAGAATGAGTTACAAACCCTTTTTTCATTTATTAATTCGTAGTCTCCTTTGATATATACAAGCGCACAAGACTAGGCATAACGTGAGTTAGCATTTAGGGTTGGTAATGCTGCGCTATAACACCAAGCATAGGCAAATGCATGATAATGCCTGGTATTGCTTCGCTATCATTCAAGCTTTTAAGAGCAACGAAAATAAGGATGTGAATAAAACTTTATTGGCGTTTAAGGTTTTGCCGTAAAAGTTTACAAATTTGCTGAATGAAAAAAATATTTTCCCTTTTCCTGACAGCCTTGTCAATTGCCGCATTTGGGCAACCCATTGTCAATTCTTACCTAAAAGACAATACCACATACCGAGAGCATTCTTTGGATATCACCTATATGAAACTTGATGTGTCGTTTAAAGAAAACGAAGGAAAAGTAATAGGTAAGGTGTCTCATAGTTTTACTGTGCTTCAACAAAAAGTAGATTCTGTATTCTTTGATGGACCGGGAATTAAAATTTCAAAATCCACTTTAAATGGACAAGAATTAAAATTCAAAACGGTACCTACAGGATTATGGGTGTATCCCAACAAGAGCCTGAAATGGGATGAAACAGGGGTAATTGGTTTTGAATACGAAGCCAGTCCTCGCAAAGGAATATATTTTATTGGTTGGAATGAAGAAGCCCCAAAAGAAAACAATCCCTTTGCTGTAAGAAAACAAATATGGACCCAAGGACAAGGCATTGACAACCGCCAATGGATACCCATGTATGATGATATGAACGATAAGTTTATCACCGAAACTTCTATCACCTTCAATAAGGATTACCAGGTATTATCGAATGGATTATTGGTGAAGAAAACCGCTAGCGGCAACAGCATCACATGGAATTATAAAATGAGCAAACCACATGCGGGTTATTTGTTGATGATAGCCATTGGAAAATATGCCGTTCAAACAGCCAAAAGTAAAAGTGGTGTGCCGCTGCAATATTGGTACTACCCTGAATTTGCCGACAGAATGGGACCTACCTACCGTTATACACCTCAGATGATTGATTTTCTTGAGCGCGAAACAGGTGTCAAATATCCTTGGGAGTCCTATAGCCAAGTAATGGTACAAGATTTCATATTTGGAGCCATGGAAAATACCACTGCTACCATTTTTGGTGATTTCTTTAATGTAGATGAGCGAGCCTTCTTGGATAGAAATTATATTGGTGTGAATTGTCATGAGATGACACATCAATGGTTTGGGGATTATATAACAGCCCGCGATGGCCGCGACACTTGGCTTCAAGAAAGTTACGCAACATATTGGCCTAAACAGTTTAGCAAAGAATTAGATGGTGTTGAAGAATGGGATTGGCAGCGCAGAGGTCATCAAAATTCAGCGGTGGATGCTGGCAAAAAAGACAATTATCCCGTGCATCATACAGCAGGAGGAACGGCTAGGGTATATCCAAAAGGGGCTGCTGTAATCTCCATGCTTGAATATGTATTGGGAGATGAACAATGGAAAAGAGCATTGAACCATTACTTGAAACAACATGCTTATGGCAATGTTGAAACTAATGATTTGCAACAAGCCATCAAAGATAAATTGGGTTTAAACTTAGATTGGTTTTTTGACCAATGGATTATGCGTGGAGGCGAACCTCATTATAAAGTGCAGTACCAAGATGTTACTTATGGAAATGGCTCAAGAGCCACTGAAGTAATTGTTGAACAAACACAAAAAACCGATGAAACAGTTCGTCATTTTCAAATGCCTGTGGTGATTGAAGTGCATTATGCTGATGGTAGTTTTGATAGTGTAAAGGAAATGAACAAAGAGGCTTATGAAAGGATCAAAATTCCTAATCCAAATAAGAAGGAAATAGCCTTTGTTTTGTTCGACCCAAATTCAAATATTATCAAACAAGTAACGTTTAAGAAATCATTTGAAGAGATTGAAGAACAAATTGAAAAAGCCAAATATTATCTTGATAGGTATGATGCAGCCGTGGCATTAAGGGAAATACCATTAGAAACAAAACGAGAAGTATTGATAGAAGCATTAAACCGTGAAAAACATTATGGCATTATCAATGAGATTGTTTCGCAATTGATAAGTGATAAAGACCCAAAGAGCCAAGTGG
>CANHJJ010000107.1 GCA_947460565.1 Bacteroidota bacterium | reverse complement strand
TTGTTTGATTTTAGTGCTAAGTTTGATATAGTGCCTACCATGCTTTGTCAGAACCATACCAAAACCATCAAAGGTTTTTATGGACAAACCACTGCTTTTAGAAAACAGTTTATTAAAAACACGGTATTGATAATGGGTGAAAGCAAAGCCCTTGAAGAAGCCAGGTATATCAATGGAACTTATGGCAAAGGCACATGGACTTTTTATGGAGGACATGATCCTGAGGACTACCAGCACATGGTGGGCGAGCCCCCAACAGATATGAACCTACATCCCAATTCTCCAGGCTATAGATTAATCCTAAACAATATTCTTTTCCCTTCGGCTAAGAAAAAGAAAATGAAAACGTAGTGTAGCAGCTAAGGTCCTTTCGGAACTTTGTCGTGTGGGTTATACTGTTACTTTCTTTGCCTATGGTCGGTGTTTAGCGCAGCGACACCAACCATCGTGTATTAAGCGTTTGGTGATAACACCAACCGCAGGCAAAGTGTATTGTTTTTGAATTTATGAGTTGATGCAATAAATTTCTATTTGTTTATTTTGGAGTTCAGTTTAACGACACCGACCATATATTTTTAATTTGGTGATAACACCAAACTCTTATTTCTCCACTTTATAAAAAGTAAAAGCAGGCGTGTTTTCTAGTATGCTAAGGCCAATTGTATCTTTGGGTTCTATTAATGTTTGTCGCATGGGTTGTTTAAACCATAACAAGTATTCATCACCCTTGTCCCTTAATTTGTATTCGTCCAATGGCTCGCCTTTGTATTGACTAAAATGATATTCTTTAGAATTCATTAACCACATAAAATCAGGGTAATTGCTCATCACTTTTTTATCAGTGGTCTTCTCTTTTACAAAAGCACTTAATTCTTTGTTGGTCCACCAATCTGTGCCAAAGCCACCTACGCCCATTTCTTTGGTTCTAAAAATATGTTGGATGGTGATAAAGCATTGCATGACAGTGATGCCAATCAAAATGTATTTTATGGCTCTTTTACTGGTTTTATCGCTCTGGTATTTTTTATACCACTCGTCAATAAACATGGCAGCATAGCATATCATGGGAACATATAGTACTGAAAGGTATCTGGCCATTTCAAAAAGATGAAGGCTCTTTTGAAGTAGCAATAAAAAAAGATAAGCCGAACAATAAAACCACAAAGCTTTTGCTGCTTTTTTTGTGGCTACATGACCCGTATTTTTTTGATGAAAATAGAGTGTAGCTCCCCAGAAAAAAATCAAAGATCCAAAAAGAAATAATAAGCCATAATGTGCTTGTAGGTACACCAAAATATGATACAGATTGAGTCCTAAATTACTTGGGTTTAATTTCCCCGAAACAGTATGCTGCCCCGTCAATCCCCCTGATACCACATAGTTTTTTATCAACCATGGAAGTGAAGGAAGAAAAGAAATGGCTATGAAAACAAGCGTTGATTTTATTTTGTATTTGATGTTTTCATCAGTAAGCAAAATGAGTATGGCAACCAATAGCATCATGAAGCCGGCATAGCGTTGCAAGCACATCAATGCCATAAATATGGCCGATATATAAAGATGTTTGTTCGATTGATTATAAAAATACCGGAGGAAATACATTAAGAAAAAAGCCTGAAAGCAGATGAAAATAGACTCGCTGTAAATGGTAATGATTAATTTATAATAGGGGAATGCCAGAATGCAAATAAGGATAAAGGGAATGGCATAGGCTTGATGAATATGCTTTTTTATAATATGATAGGTAACAAAACCCGTGATGGCGATGGCTATAAAATTTAAACCCAAAGCAAACCACAGAATGCTGATAGGCAATAAGTATCCAAATGCCATAATGCATGGGTAGAGCGGAGCCCAATTACTCAGTGCTTCACCATCAAATCGGGTAAATGAAAATTTCTCAACTAGGTTTTTGCCAGTCGAAAGGTATATGATAGAATCAGCCGTAAGTCCTGGCCCGAATGATTTAATGGTCAAAATCATCATGCAAAACAGAAAAACGATGCCTAAGCCAATTATGTAGTAGGTTTTGATTTTTTGATTATACATTCGTACAAGTTTATTATTAAAAAATCAATGCAACAATTAAAGATAATAACAGACCAAATGGAAAGGCAAATTGAAGTTCCTTTTCCACCCAAACGAATCATTTCATTGGTGCCTTCTCAAACCGAATTGTTATATGATTTAGGCTTACGCGATGAGGTGATAGGGCAGACCTTATTTTGTATTCATCCCAAAGAAATGCATGATGCAAAACCAAGAATAGGAGGGACGAAGAAATTGCAAATGGATAAAATGGCAGCCTTGAAACCCGATTTGATTATTGGCAACAAAGAAGAAAATGAACAATCGCAAATTGAAGAATTGATGAAGCATTATCCTGTATGGATGAGTGATATTAAAAACTTAGATGATTCACTTGATATGATTGAAAGGATAGGTGATTTGGTAGGAAGAAATAGTGAGGCAATGGACATGAGCCATAAGATTCGAAATGGATTTAGTGAACTTGCAACCATCAACCATCAACCAACAACCAACAACTCCACCCTTTACCTGATTTGGCGTAAACCATGGATGGCAGCTGGCCGAGATACTTATATCAATGACATGCTTGAAAGATGTGGCCTTGTAAATGGTTTCTCATCACCCATTTCTCGATATCCAGAGATTAGTGATGATGATATCAAAACCATGAAACCTGATTTTATTTTTCTTTCCTCTGAACCTTATCCATTTAAGGATGAACACTTGGCTGAATTGCAAGCTATCAGCCCTTCTTCAAAGATAGTGTTGGTTGATGGCGAGATGTTTAGTTGGTATGGAAGCAGGCTTTTGAAATCGGCAAGCTATTTTAAAGCACTATTTAATTCGCTTTAAAGTTCCTTTTTCTATTTCTTTGCCCCCGATTCATGTTCAAAAACGAAAAAACACTTGCTTGGTTGGCATTTGCCGCAGTATCCATATTTTGGGGAACTACTTATTTTGCTATCAGAGTGGGGGTTACGAGCTTTCCTCCTTTTATCATGGCTTCTTGTCGACACCTAATTGGAGGTATACTAATTTGTGCTTATTTCGTTTTGCGGGGCTACAAAATCCCAAGTCTTAAGGAATTAGGAACTTTTTCAGTGAATGGCATTTTGATGTTGGTAGGTGGCAATGGCATTATCAGTTGGGGCATGCAATACGTGGATAGTGGTGTTACTGCCATTATTTGCGCCCTCACGCCCATTTGGATTGTGATTGTAAACAAGATATTGGGCAGCAAAGAGAAAATTGGTATGTGGGCCATATTAGGATTTGTGGTTTGTTTGCTTGGTCAACTCTTAATATTTAAAAACAAGATTAATCTGCTTTCAAACAACAATTATGCTTGGGGGATTGCAGCCGTTGTTTTTGCGAATATTTCATGGGCATTGGGAACCATTTATTCTAAAAACAATAAATCAGAAATACATTCCCTTTTTGCTGCGGGTTTGCAAATGATTCCAGGTGGTTTGATATTGTTTATCATAGCGGCATTTAGAGGTGAATTATATAATCTTCATCCCAGTGCAGATGCCATTCTCTCGGTAGTTTATCTTATCATAGTAGGAAGTATTTTGGCTTATGGTTCTTTTATGTATGTATTGAAACGATTGCCTGCTGCTGTTGTCTCTACCTATGCTTATATCAATACGGTTGTGGCTATTCTCATCGGTTGGTTGTGGCTTCATGAAGAATTGGATGCCAATATTGCATTGGCTGCAGGCCTTACCATTATTGGGGTTTGGATGGTTACCAAAACAACTAAGCAATCTTAAATGTGAACTCTTCTAATCACATACTTGTAGGAAAAACGGGTGAAGAATTGGCTTTGACTTTTTTGAAAGAAAAAGGCTATGAAATTCTTCATACCAACCTTCGATTAGAAAAAGTAGAAGTGGATATTATAGCCAAAGATAAAAATCAAATAGTGTTTGTGGAGGTGAAAACCCGAAGCTCGGCAATGGTTGAGCCCGAAAAGGCTGTTAATAAAAGCAAGCAAAAAAACCTGCAAAGGGCTGCTGAAATATTTTTGGAAGAATGGCAACTAAAAAATGAGTTGCGTTTTGATATTATTGCTATCGTTAAACAAAAAAATAATACGGACATCGAGCATTTTGAAGATGCTTTCTATCCGTATTATAATTTCTAATTCTATTTATTTTATAAATTTCCTCTATTGGCTTGTTCGCGCTCTATGGCTTCGAATAAGGCTTTAAAGTTTCCTTTTCCAAAACTCTTTGCACCTTTACGTTGGATAATTTCGAAAAACATGGTTGGTCTGTCTTCTACTGGTTTGGTAAACAATTGCAACAAATAACCTTCATTATCTCTATCAACCAAAATGCCTAATTCTTTTAGTGGTTCTATATCCTCTTCAATAGGACCCACACGGTCTAATAAATCATCGTAGTAACTATTTGGCACTTTTAAAAATTCCACCCCACGCGCCATTAATTGTTTTACGGTAGATACAATATCATGCGTAGCAATGGCAATATGTTGAACACCTTCGCCTTCGTAAAACTCTAAGTATTCTTCTACTTGGCTTTTCTTTTTGCCTTCTGCAGGTTCGTTTATTGGGAATTTAACATAACCATTTCCGTTGCTCATTACCTTGCTCATAAGAGCAGAGTATTCAGTACTGATGTCATTGTCATCAAAAGAAAGGATGTTTTTAAAGCCCATCACATTTTCGTAAAAAGCCACCCAGGGATTCATTTGGTTCCAATCAACATTGCCCACGCAATGATCCACATACAATAAGCCAGTTGGCTCTGGGTTATAAGTGCTTTCCCACCCAACAAAACCTGGCATGAACACACCTTTGTAGTTTTTACGTTCAATAAACCAATGCTCCACTTCGCCATAGGTTTTGATACCACTCATGCGCACTTCGCCATTGGCATCGCTTAAAGTTTTAGGCTCTAAACTAGATACACCGCCACGTTTGGTTGTTTGTTCATAAGCATCATATGCATCATCCACCATCAGGGCTAATACTTTTACACCATCACCATGTTTCTTGTGATGCTCTGCAATAGCAGAATTTGAATGCAAAGGCGTAGTAAGCATTAAGCGCATTTTGTTTTGTATCAATACATAACTTACTCGATCTTTTATGCCTGTCTCAGGTCCAGCATAAGCCAAACTTTGAAAGCCAAAAGCGGTTTTATAAAAGTGAGCGGCCTGCTTGGCATTCCCCACATATAACTCAATAAAATCAGTTCCATATAATGGCAGGAAATCTGAAGTTTGCATTGTATCTTTTTCTGTTAACATATATTTTTTTGATTTTATAGTAAATCTATTATCTCTTGTTTATTAATATTTATATTAGTTGAGATTTCGTTTAAAATAGCGTTAAGTGTTCCTATTTTTATTGGACTATGATTAGGTATGGTTATGTGAAAATCATATCATTTGTTTTTACAAATCAGATATATCATCACCTTGGGTGAAAATAGATGCTCCAACAGATCTAGCTTCATAGCCACCATCTAATGATTCTTCAACAATAAAAATTAGTTCGTTCATATTATTATTTTTTTAATTATTGATACTATTAATTGCTTATGCCATTATCATTATTTAACTCAATTGCCTTCGGCAGCATCAGCAAAAATGGCAATGCTTTTTCATATTCCAAGCGCTCATAAAAAATTCCTACTTTTTCTAGGTTGCTATAGTAATCTTTCAAGTTGTTGTAATAATAAAACTCGCTTCCAATATACCAAGCTTTTTCACCTAATTTTTCTGCCAAAAACCATTTTTCAAGTAATCTAGCTGTTCTTCCATTGCCATCATTAAATGGATGAATTTTTACAAATACCAAGTGAATGAGCGAAGCAAAATAAAATACTTCATTCAGGCTTAGCTTTTCTTTGAGAACTTCATCAAGCTCTGTCCAAAAACCTTCAAACTCCTTTTTAACAATAGATGCTGGTGCTGCTTCGTATTGAATTCGCTGGGTTTGTTGGTCCTTAATCAGCATATTATTACTTCTTACCACTCCTCTTTGGTTGGCAGGAAGTAAATGCTTTGTTGACATACTATGTGCTTCTAAAAAAGACCCCAAACTTAATCTGTTATCTCTTGCAAATTCGTATGCTTCAAATAAATCATTTGGCTTCTCAGTCAAATTAGGAAGGTATTCTATATCTTGAATCTTATGTTTTAAATAGCTATCAATTTCGAGTGTTTCACCTTCAATTTTAGATGATGACATTACCGATACAGCCGTAAAAAAACGGAATTGCTCTATATTCCATTCCCTTTCTTTTGTATGCGCAAAAGCATTATTAATATTGGTTTCAAGCAAGGCCAACCAAGTATCGTAATGCTTTTTTGTGAGTAATTTATTCATTTATAACTGATGAGTTGATGGCTATATGGACTTATTAAAATAGTTCAAGCTCCCCTTACTCCACCCAAGTTTTATAATAGCCTGGATCTTCCATTTGCATAGCCGCTTCAGTTATTTTTAAAGGATAAAATGGATCAATCATCA
>CANHJJ010000106.1 GCA_947460565.1 Bacteroidota bacterium | reverse complement strand
TGTAGCAGAAGCTCATAGATTAAATATACCTACTTTTGGTGTGGTTGATACAAACTCTGATCCAACTGTAGTAGATTATCCAATTCCAGCTAATGACGATGCTGCAAAATCAATTGCATTGATTGCTAAATACATCACAGATGCTATCGTTGAAGGTATGAGCGAACGCAAAAAAGAAAAAGAAGAAACTGACGCTGAAAAAGGAGTAATAGCTGAAGAAGCATAATTACTACGAATTTACAGTTTGATATAAAGAGAATTTGAAAATTACATTCCGTAAACTTTCAAGTTCTCTTTTTTTTAATACAACATCAATAAACAACAAATAACAAAAAAATAACATGAGCATAACAGCAGCAGACGTAAATAAACTTCGCCAATTAACTGGTGCAGGTATGATGGATTGCAAAAAAGCATTGACTGAAAGCAACGGAGATTTTGAAGCAGCCATTGACTATTTAAGAAAAAAAGGCGCTAAAGTATCAGCAGCGCGCGCAGATAGAGAAGCTAAAGAAGGTGCCGTAATAGCAAAAACTTCAGCTGATAAAAAATATGGTGTAATTATACAATTAAGCTGCGAAACTGATTTCGTTGCAAAAAACGAAGATTTCGTAAAATTTGCTAACCAAATAGCAGACTTAGCTTTGGCAAATAAACCAGAATCTGCAGAAGCTTTAAAAGCTATTCAATTAGATGGTCTTCCATTATCCGATAAACTAATTGAGCAAGTTGGTAAAATAGGTGAGAAAATTGACGTTGTTAAATACGAATTGGTAGAAGGAGACAATGTTGTTGCCTATATACATGGCGCTAACCGTTTAGGTGTATTGGTATCATTAAATGCCGCTCCTAGCGAAAATAATTTTGTAGCTGGTAAAGACGTAGCCATGCAAATTGCAGCGCTGAACCCTGTTGCTATTGACAAAGATGGTGTAGATGCTACGACTATAGAACGCGAATTAGAAATTGCAAAAGAGCAAATTCGTGCAGAAGGAAAACCAGAAAACATGGTTGAAAAAATTGCTCAAGGTAAATTGGGTAAATTTTACAAAGAATCAACTTTATTGAACCAAGATTTTGTGAAAGACGGCAGCAAAACTGTTTCACAAATGTTAGATGGTGTTGAAAAAGGATTAACTGTAAAAGCTTTCAAAAGAGTAGCTTTAGGGTAATTCCCTAAATATTTAATTAAAGAAGCCCAAAACAGATTGTTTTGGGCTTCTTTGTTTTATTAAGGAAGGTTTATCAATTAAAATTATTTGATATCATAAATCTCAACAAAATAATCTTTCAGAAGATATAATCTATCTTTCTCTATACTACAATCAGAAATTGTAAGACTATCAGGCAGCTGAATAGACTTTTGCAAAAGACCCTTTAGGTTATAGGCGTATAGGACCTTGTTTTTACAGTAAAATAAATCATCCCCTAATATCTTGAAATCAGCAATCCCTTTTAGGGGAATAGTTTTGATGAAATTGGTAAACACATCAAACACCATAATACCAAGAGCTGAGTCATTTACATATAACCTATCATTATTATCATACATAAAAGTAGGCATAATGGAATTAGCTTGCGTAAATTGCCTAACATTGGCACTTTGCAATGTTGTGGAACCATCTTTACTTAACTTCTTTATTTGTAGATCCGCCACATCAAAAACCCAAAGACCATTGTCGTAGCTTCGAGCTATGCTTGAGGCTTGACCGATACTATAATTACTCAAATTAATATCCCCGCGAAAAGCAAGGTTATTATCCAAAAAAACTATGCTGTTTAACTCCCTATAAAACACATATAATTCTAAAGGGTTACTTACATCAAGCGAGGTAATATTTCCAGAGTAATTGTAATTGAGGGTGCTTAGCAATTTTCCGACTGAACTATATTTATAAAGTTGGTTGGTCTTTGATATCACATATAAATTGCCCATCCGGTCTGTCTGAATTTCCTTAGCATCAATACCAATGCTTGCAATTAATTTAAAAGTACTAGTTTGACCTATCGAAAAATTAGTAGTTAATAGTAATAAGAATGTGCTGAATATAGTCAATCTCAAATGGAAAAGGCTTCTGACTAGTAAGTGAAAATAATCGATGATTCCAAAGACTCTCATCCTTCAAAGGTTTTTAATTCCATTGTATTCCCATCAAAAACTGCGTATGAGTTGTATCCTATCCAGTCCCCTAAATTGATATATTTTGAATGTGAATTTAGGTCATAAATTAAAGGTAGATGCCTATGGCCAAAAACAAAGTAATCAATATTATCGAGCTCTAATACCGATCGACAATGTTGAATCAGATGTTCTTTTTCTTCATAAAAAGTAAAGTTGCCATCGAAGGTTTTCTTTTTGCTTTTTTGACTAAACCAATTTGCAGTACCTATCCCAATGTTAGGGTGCACAAAAGCAAACAATCGCTGAAAAAAATAATTGCGATAGACACCCAAAATAAATTTAAATTTCCATTGATTGGGACCAAGACCATCACCATGACCAATATAAAATTTCTTACCCGAGAACTCTTTGATAATTGGCTTCGATAAGACCTTAACTCCTAACTCTTCTTCAAAATATCCAAATTGCCATAAATCATGATTACCATGAAAAAAATAGACAGGAATTCCAGTATCAACAAATTCTGCAAACTTTGCTTGAATACGAACGAACCCTTTAGGTACGACAGTTTTAAACTCAAACCAGAAATCAAAAATGTCTCCAACAATATAAAGTTCAGCACAACTACTTTTAATGCTTTCTAACCACCTAATAATAAGCTTCTCACGATCTAGACTAATTACTTTATCAGGAATGCCTAAATGAAAATCAGAAGCGAAATAAATATGTTTAGCAGATGCAGTCAAATTAGCCTTTTTTACTATCGTCAATTAAAAACAAAATCATCTCATTTGGTCCTTGCGCTCCAATAACAACATTGCTTTCTTCAATTGGTCTATCTGTTGGAATATCAGTTGTTCGGCTAGGACCTGCCACAAAACTTAGCATAGAAGGACTGTTTCTACCATAATTATTTCGAATAATGGTAAAGGCATCTTTTACATCAGACACCACTTGGGATTTATAGGCCACAACAATGTGAACGGGAGGCCAAATAGTAAGCACACGCGAATTTTTAGCAGAACTAACCAACACAGAGCCAGAACGAGCGATAGCAGCCTCGCAGCTAGTAATGGAAGCTTGTATTTTCTCTAATTGCTCTTTACGCTCAACAAATGGAATAGTTACATCTTTCAATTTTTTTTGCAAATCATCTTCCCAACAAAACATAAACTTCCATCTACGCTGCTCTATAAGCGTAAGGAGTTTATCAATAAAATCAAACTGATTATCACAAGCAATAAACAATCCATCATGACTGGTAAAATTGCGAGCAAAACTCTCTACTAAACTTTCATTATTAGGCAAAGGAGCGAATACATTGCTTTCTAAATCAATTTTTAAATAAGGGTTTTTCTGCTTAAAATTTAATGCAAGCCTTACTTTTTTAAGTATCTTTTCTTTGCTAGTTATTTGATCCACTTAATCGCAAGTTAAAAAAGAAAGCCATAGATTACAAAATGATTTGTAATCTATGGCTAAATATTAAAATTTACTATTTAAGTAGCAATGTCGATGTCAGTATTGGTTACTGCTTCTTGGGTTTCTGATAGCACTTTAGATTCAGCCATTTTAGCTTCCTCTTCTAATCTGTACTGCTCTTCCATACCAGCAACCTCATGGTTCTTTATTTCATAGGGGCGTTTGCCTAATATTTCTTCTAAATCTTGTTGGAAAAGGATTTCTTTTTTAAGTAAAATCTGAGCTAATTTCTCCAGCAAATCGCGTTTCTCGGTTAAAAGTTGCTTTGTTTTTTGGTAACAATTTTCAATGAATAATCTAACTTCATTGTCAATCATTTCGGCCGTTTTATCGCTATATGGTTTAGTAAAACCATATTCGTTATTGGGATCATTAAAACTAACATTACCTACTTTTGCATTCATACCATAGATGGTAACCATTGCATAACTCATACGGGTCACGCGCTCCAAATCGTTTTGTGCACCTGTAGAAATTCTACCAAAAATAATATCCTCTGCTACTCTACCGCCAAGCGTCATCATCATCATATTGGTTAACTGCTCAATGGTATACAAGTACTGGTCTTTGGGTAAATATTGAGCATAACCAAGTGCTGCAACACCCCTAGGCACAATTGATACTTTAACCAATGGGTCAACATGTTCTAAGAACCAACCTGCAATGGCATGACCACTTTCATGGTAAGCAATAATTTCTTTTTCCTCTGGTGAAATAATTTTATTCTTCTTTTCCAATCCACCTATCACGCGGTCAATAGCATCCTGAAAATCCTGCATATCAACTTTGTCTTTATTCTTACGGGCTGCAATTAAGGCTGCTTCATTACAAACATTCATAATCTCGGCACCTGCAAACCCAGCCGTTTGAGTAGCTAATTTTTTCTCATCTACCGAGCCTTCATCAGTTTTGATAGGCTTTAAATGCACTTTGAAAATAGCTGCACGTCCTTTCAAATCTGGCTTATCAATAGAAATTTGTCGATCAAACCTTCCTGGACGCATCAATGCAGAATCTAAAATATCTGGTCTATTTGTAGCCGCAAGGATAATTACTCCGATATCGGTAGCAAATCCATCCATTTCAGTCAATAATTGATTTAATGTATTTTCTCTTTCATCATTGCCTCCTTGTATGGCACCTTTTCCACGAGCACGTCCAACAGCATCAATTTCGTCAATAAAGATTATACATGGGGCTTTTTCTTTTGCCTGACGGAACAAATCACGCACACGGCTAGCACCAACTCCCACGAACATCTCTACAAAATCAGAACCTGACAAAGAAAAGAAAGGAACACCCGCTTCACCTGCAACTGCCTTTGCTAGCAATGTTTTTCCAGTACCTGGAGGGCCAATTAATAAAGCACCTTTAGGTATTTTACCTCCTAGGGTAGTATATTTTTTAGGGTTTTTAAGAAAGTCCACTATCTCCATTACTTCCACTTTGGCTTCATCTAATCCTGCTACATCTTTGAAAGTAATTTTCACATTGGCTTCTTTATCGAACAATTGAGCTCTTGACTTACCTATGTTAAATATTTGTCCTCCTCCAGACCCACCTGAACCACCGCCCATTCTGCGCATGAAGAACATCCAAACCCCAATCAATAATACAAAAGGTAAGATACTTATTAAAATATCGCTGAAATAATTTCTTTGGGTAATATACTCCACGGAAACCCTTTCATTTTCAGGAAATGTCTTTTCTGCTTCTCGCAAATCATCGGCAAATTGCTGAACATCTCCAATTTCGAAATAATAATGAGGACCTATCTCGTCTCCAAAAATACCGCGGTCTTTAAGTCCTTTGTATTTTTCATTCTTCAATGCCTCTTTTTTCAGATAAATCTCTGCACGCTCTTTATTAACCACCGTAATTTTTTGCACATCATGACTTAGAAGCATATCATTTTTCACATCAAACCAAGTAGTTTTAATGGCCACATCATGGGGCATAAACTGTATGGCCAAAAATGCCACAGCTACAATTCCATAAATCCAATAAAAATTGAACTTTGGGAAATTGGGACCTTTGGGTTTACGATTTTTATTCTGCTTCTCTTCGGGCACTAGGTCGTTAGAGTTAATATTATTATCTGCCATTTATATTTTTTAGTATTTATATTTTTGTTACGTTTCAAATCTACAAATTGTTTCTGTATCTTAAATACTAATTTGTGAAGGCTTGATTGAATTGTAAATCCAAAGGTCTTTTAAAGGAATGATCCATTTAGAATCAAATTCTTGTTTATTGGATATTGTATTGTTGAAGGATTTTGTTGTATCGATAATTTTACCCTCATTATAAAGGCTTTGCAATTCAGCTTTATTAAATGACGAAACGCTTCCGTCTTCCCATAATAATTGAACTTTCAATCTATCAAAAAAATTGAGGCCTAATTTTTTTTCCAATTGTTTTACAAATTGAAAAGATTTATCAATGCTACAGCCACCAACCCCATTAATGGTTTCATCTACCATAAAAACTATAAAAGTATTGAATAATACATCTGCTTCCGCCTTAACTGGATTTTGGTGAGAAATCCATTCAGATGCAAAATTCTTAACTTCTAATTTGATTTGATCACAAATAGTTGAAGATAAAAGTTTATCTGAAGCATATACCCAAACACGTGAATGTGCTGGCATTTGATGTAAAGTACTCATGTGACACGAAATTACCAAAAATTAAGCCATTGACAGAATGGCACTCATATTTGGAAGTAAAAAAATATTTAGTCCGATTATTGATTAGCTGATTCTTCTTTTTTTGACTTGTAGAAACTTAAAGCTAAAATAATAATCAAAGAACCATACAGAATGGCGGAACTAGCCAAGGCTATTTTTTCACCCATAACGATGATTTTAGGCTCAAACTTAAATTCGATAGTATGTTTTCCCGCAGGCACTGCCATTGCTCTTAATACATAATC
>CANHJJ010000105.1 GCA_947460565.1 Bacteroidota bacterium | reverse complement strand
TAGGTAAATACCAGGTTCCAATATTTTAAGCCTTTGGCTAATTTCTTGTACTTCCTTCTTTAGTATCCTTTTTTCTCCTACTCCCAATTGCGACTTATCCATCACTTGAATTTCATGAATTCTATTTAGCATGAAATTCACCTCTTGGCTAGTATTAATTTTATTTTCGTCAAGAGATGGATTATTGGCCTTTAAGCCAATAAAAGAAACCCATATCAAAACCAACATTGTTATTTTTTTCATAATAGGTGTTTTTAAATAGGGTCTTTACCTTGAATAATTCTAAGAATAACCGCTATAATGGCAATTACCAAAAGAATATGAATGATGCCTCCACTGCTATAGCCTAAAAATCCAATGGCCCAAATAATGACCAGAATGACTGCAATGGCATAAAGTATATTTCCCATAATTGTGTTATTTAGTTCCGTGAATAGCCAAACCTAAGGTTGAAACACCGCTCGACAAGTCAAGAAAGGCTCCTAATCTTCTGTTGAAATGATACTCCGCTCCAATATGTATATCCAAGAATACGGCATTGCCAGAGCGATAGTAGTTTTTATCTCCATTGTAGCCATTATCCCAAGTTTGACTAACAATAGCAAATCCGAGCGATCCTGCTAAATAGAAATCCCATTTAGAATTGGCTTTCAATAAATCGTCAAAATAGTATGAACCTTTCAAGCCAATAGGGATAACCGTTTCCCTAAAAGTATAAAACCTATAAGGATTGTTGTTATTACCCCAATAATAGTCATTAGAAAAAGATGACACACTTATGAAGGGAGCCAAAGTGAAGTTTTTAGCCACATCAAATTCATAGTTTAAATGAAATACAGGCAATGAGCGATTGGCGTAACCATAGTATCCGGTCTGCCCACCTATTCCTAAACCGAAATTGAGGGTGCTACCATAATTCTCTTGTGCACTTGCATTATAAACGAGGATAAAAGAAAAAAGAAACAATATGATTTGGTGTTTTTTCATAATACTACTATTTGGTATTTTTAACGGTTAAATCATGAAGGGCTTTTCCCAATTCATCCATATCATGATTGAATTCTTTTTTAAACTCTATCCACTGGTCTTTAGTCGACTCTTTATACGCTTCCATTTTCTTCCGCATGTCGATGTTTTTTTGTTCAAATTCATCAATCATTTTTTGATCATTAAATTTCAATTTTCTATTATCACTAGCTATTTTAGCTTTAAATGCAGCAATCACTTTCTCATTACTTGCAATTCGCTCTTCTGACGTGGTTCTGAACGATTGGTAATCTGCAACTGAATCTTTGTATGCTTGTGTATATTCTTCTTTAGCCTCGTTTAAATTATCTTGGGCCTTTTCAACCTTTTTAGCAGGTGAATTACAACTGGATACAATGATAGCCGCTATAAATAGACTACCTGATATTTTAATAATTGATTTTTTCATGATATAATTTCTAATTAATATTTTGTGACTATAATTCAGCAATTAGTTTTTGAATTTCTTCTTTGGTCTTACCCAATTTAGTTTGTAAACGACCTAACATTTCGTCTTGCTTTCCTTCTACTAACAATACATCGCTGTCAGTAAGTAAAGCAAATTTCTGCTTCAATTTTCCTTTGGTTTCATTCCAATTCCCTTTTAATTCTGTAGTGTTCATTATTTTAATTATGCTAACTGTGAAATTATTTTCACTTGACAAAGGTGGGTATATGCAAGTATTCAGGCCTTACAGAACTAATAAAGTATGTTACATCATTTACATGAATAGAACTGATCTGTTTGAAAATGGAGTATAACATTATTGTGTCCTCTTGGCGTCATAGCGAGGGACGAAGCCATCTGTTTTAAACTGATTGCATCTCCTCTACAAGCACATCTAAATTGTGATTATTATGTGTTCGAACCTTAAATTGAATGCTTACCCCGAAGGGGTAAAATCATTATAAACGTAGGTGAAACCTACGTTAAAATGTGAAAACCAAAGCGGAACCCTGAAGGGGTTCAACATCATAAATCATTTTATGAAGGCTTATGATTCGAATTCGCAATTATATTCAATTATGAAAAAATTATTATGAAACTATAATTGTACGGCATATTCATTCAAAACTATTTTCTGTCTAATACTGCGTGCATAGACCTTGGTAAACTCAGCACCAAAATATAAAATGATAGCAGAATAATAAACCCAAGCCAAGATGACTATAACTGAACCCGCTGCCCCATAAATATTGGCAATGGCAGAGTTTCGTAAATAAGCACCTATTAAAAACTTGCCTATCATAAACAACACCGCTGTAAAAGATGCACCTATGATGCATACTTTCAAAACTATTTTCCCATCTGGCAGAACACGAAAGATAAGGGTAAAAAAAAATGTGATGATGATGAAAACGATTATAAAGTTGAGAATCGTAAAAATATAAATTGTTTCTATGGGAAAATATTTGATAAGTTCTTCGTTCAGTAAATCTAAAAGTGAATTAATAATTAAACTCATCAACAAAATAGAACCCACCGAACCAATCATTAAAAAAGAGGTAATTCTATTTTTAACAAATTTTATGATACCATGATTAGGTTTGGCTTTGATTCTCCATATAAAATTAATTGAATCTTGAATTTCGGCAAATACGCCCGAGGCACTGATAAATAAGATGATTACACCTATGCTAGTAATCAATTGGTTATTGCTTGAAAGCTTAATGTTTTTCAATGCATCTTGTATCTGCAAAGCTGATGCATTGCCAATTAAACCTCTTATATGTAAAAAGACTTCTCCATTCACTGCATCAGTTCCAAAGAAGAATCCGCAGAGTGCAATGATAATGATGAGCAAAGGTGGTAGTGAGAAAATGGTATAATATGACAATGATGCGCTTAACTTTATAGCATTATCGGCTATAAACTCACTCATTGTTTCTTTCATCAACAATGCAAAATCTACAAAATACTTTTTGATTAACATAAGCTATGGATTAAATGCAAATAGGCTTACCTTTTGGGTCAGCCTATTTGCATTTAACTATTTTTAAGGCACCCTTTCGTGCCGAAAGTAGTCTGTCATTTTGAGCAAATTTTATTATGCTGAGCGGAGTTTGTCATTTTGAGCGGAGTCGAAAAATAGACAGACTATATTCTCGAATCCGCTCGAACTGACATAAACAATTAATTAAAGAACTATTTTATAAACCTCTTTACTTGGGCATTGCTATCAGATTTCACCTGAATAAAGTACACACCAGATGTCAAATCTGAGGTGTTTATAGCAAACACTTTCATATTGACATTCCCAGACTTAATTACTTGACCATTTATATTATTGATAGTCCAACTCACATTATCCAACATCCTATTGGTATTGATTGTAAGCAAGTCTTTAACTGGGTTAGGGAAAATAAGCATGTCGTTCTCATTCACAAAAACAGTTTCAATACTGCTAGATGCATTGGCAAACAACAATTCAAAACGATTGATACCAAAGGTAAAAGGATTGCTTTCATTTACATTAAATGTGTAGGTATCCTTATTATTCAATTGACTATTTTTGTTTAAATATTTGTCAATTAAATACACTTGTGTTCCTGAGGTAAAAGAGTTCAAATCTTCAAAAGTAAAACTATAATTACCTGAACTTAACTTGGCTGATACCATCACTTTCTGAGGATCTGTTGACAAAGGCAATCCACTAATCGAAAGCGTATTTAATCCATCTGATGTAAGAAAGCCAAGACCATCTGTTAAATCATACGCATCATACTTTATATCAAAATTAAGCGTAGCTTCTGATTCCATATACACCGATGCATCATCAAATGCTGTAGCGTCTTTGTACAATTTCATGTGCAAACAATTGGCTTTGGCGGTATTGCCTTTAAAAAAACTACTACCTGCATTATTACTTACTTTATGTGTTTCTTTGATATGTATTAGAGGACTAGCTGCATTTGCTTTCGCAAAGAAACCCTGCCAGCTACTTATATAAGGTGTACCAATGATTGGCGTACCCGTACCTACACCATTCACATAGCTAGCATATCCCCCACCGCTGCTTGTGGTATTGCTAGGATTCCAAATATACAAAGCATCATCCACATGGCTAAAGTCGCTTCCACCTTGAGATTTAACCTGGTTCCAATCAATGGTTCCTGCATAAGGGTTTCCTACTAAATTCCAACCTTGTGAGGCATTGCTTGTAAAACTTAATGGTAAGGAAACTGAGTTGCTAGGATTTGTTCCTTTTACCCATAGCGTTGTGGCATTGTTAACTGTGTTTAATGTAGTCAGACTAATACTTCTATCTCCACGAATAAATACCCTATAACCCTTGCCACTTGTAAGTGATGTATTGCCATCAATGGCACTCCATTTGGTTGGGTGATTGATATCGTTTCCACCAGTGGCATCACTTTCATCATATGAATATGCTGAACTTTGGTGACTTGTTGAAAAATCAACATCGCCAAATGCGCCTGTAATTTGGGTTCCTCTCGAACCGGTGGTATCCCCATTGTCTCTCCATTGTAGGGATGTTCCACCAATTACAGGTGATGACAAAAATCTAAACTTACGACCATTAGCTGGTATATATCTTTCTGCAGTGATGTTGCCACTAATTCCACCACTTACTATTTCATCAATGGTAGCAGTGCTACTAGCCGATGATAGCAATGTCAAAAAATCATTGGTAACAAGCGTTCCGCTCTGTATTTTTAGCGCATGGGTTAGGTTTAAAGTTCCGTTTATGCTCACACCACTTGTATTGTTAATACCCAAGTTGCTTATGGTATTTGATGTAAAAGTACTAGCTGGAATATTTTGAGCCGATATTCCTACAAAACTAATTTTAGAACTTGGTGTCGCAACAACTATTTTACCCGTAGAAGATTGATTGATAATGCCCGACACACTTAATTCATGGCCGTTGGCATTTAAGTTTTTATCTGATGGGTTTGTTATATTTCCTACCAAACGATTAGAGTCTAAAATACAATGATTAGTGGGTGCTAATACAAAACCAATATGCTCTCCTGAAGTGGGCACCGAACCAGTTACCCAATTGTTGGCCAAAGCAAAATCAGTATTTACATTACCATTCCACAAAGCACCATCATAAAAAATTACCCTACTGGCATTTATGTTGATAGCACCTGTTTTACTAAGTGCTCTGCCATAAATCGTAGAATTGTTATTTAAGGTGATGGCACCATTTACCAATACATTTCCTCTAAACACAGAACCATCTCCTAATGTAAAGGCACCATTTATTTGCCAATATACGTTGCGTAAATTAGCCCCATTGATAAGTAATACATTTGCAAATGTGCTTGTAGCAAAAGTACCATCTACCTTGAAAATAAATATGGCATTGGGATTACCCTGACCATCTAAAGTTAGATCGCCTGAGAGAGTTGAAGCCGCTCCTGTACAATAAATATTAGGTACCAAGGTTTGATTGCCACCTAATGTAACTCCAATAACAGAACCACATGTCAAACCACTCATATTCACATAAGCCGTATTTAAATCAATGGCTGCTTGGTTAGATATAACATCCACAACATGAATTTGTCCATCTACATTTGGACTACCTGTGAAAGCGCCTACATTTGTGCCTGCATCACCTAGGATACTAGAAACACCGGTATTGGTAAATGCACCTACTCCTGTGAATAGGGCAAAACTCGAAGCTGCTCCTAAAGTGGGAACTTGGGCATAATTTGATTTTGGGAAAAACAAGCACAAGGCCGTTACCATAGAAATTATTTTTATTTTCATAATGAATTCAATTAATCTATTTGAATGGCAAACCTCGCTTGTAAGCGGGCTAGAGTTGTTATATAACAAATAGTCTATGTTACAATATTTACTGAGTGGGAAATGCAGGATGAAGCGATAATTTTATGACTGTATCTTTTGAAACCCATAATATCAAATAAGAAGAGTTTAGCAAAGTAGGCTAAAGATTATCTTGGAGTCTGAACTTTTGTAGCGAAGACAGTCATTTTGAGCAGAGACTGTCATTTTGAGCGGAGTCGAAAAATAGACTGACTCTTCCTCCCAAGCCAGTTCTCGACAGCGATTGAACTGATAAAACTTTCATATCGTAATGATAATTTTTCAAGATATAGGCGCGAAAAAAGATTTCAAAAAACCTTACATTTGTTTCTGAATTATATTAATTAATTAAAATGAAGCAACGATTTTACTTTGATACTTCTGTTTTTGGTGGTATCTATGACATAGAGTTTGAAGAAGAAACGCTTCAACTTTTTGAACGGGTAAAATTAGGAAAAGTAATTTGTTTATATTCTCACTTAACTGAAACTGAACTTTTAAAAGCGCCTGAAAATGTAAAAAAATTCTTCAAGAATTTACCAAAAGAACAAACGGAAAGATTAATTATCAATACAGAGATAATTGAACTTGCATCAAAATATACAGAAGAAAATGTTGTTGAAAACAAGTTTTGATGACTGTTTACACATTGCAACTGCAACCATAAATAAAGCCGACATTTTAGTAAGTTGGAATTTTAAACATATTGTAAAT
>CANHJJ010000104.1 GCA_947460565.1 Bacteroidota bacterium | reverse complement strand
GATGCAGTAAGCATCATATTTCCAAAACGATTGAATCGTATAACATTAATGGGAGTACTATGCGATTTGAAGGACGTTATTTTGGTAAAGGGACTATCAGCTTTGTAAATATTTACCATGTTATCAGCACCTGCAGATGCCAAATACATATATTTTGGAGAAAAACTCACTGCACCTACATCACTACTATGGCCTGCTAGTAATTTAATGTGTTCGGTATATTTTGTTTGCGCATTAATTGACAGAGAACCAAGAAGTATGAGCGCGGGTAATATCAATTTCTTCATGTTTCAAACATACGTATTTGCTTTTGTATCAGCAAAAATGAAGTAAATTGGCATTAAAATCCTAGTAAAATAAGGGTGTTGCGGTTTAGTTAGAAAAATCTAAAACAACAATAATAATTTAATTACTGAACGTAGTCTTGCAAATAGGCAAACCTTTCGTTTAGTTTTCCTTGTTCGGCAATGGTGGCATTTTTAATAATACCTTCCTTGTCTTCAAGCAATAAACGAGGCAATATATGACGAATCAACTGTTCTCCAAATTCAATGGAAGCGTCCATAGGTAACTCGCATGGTAGGTTTCCAACTGCTTGCACATCGATGGTATTGGCTTGGAAAGGCTTGGTTTCTTGCTCTGTAAATGGATTATACCCATAGTAAGGGTCGTTTATAGTTGTACTTCTTATGGTAGAAGGTATTGGGCCTGGCACATCACAAGTAATGTCAGAAATAATTTTGAGGTTAAAATCCATGCGTTTCATGTCCTCATGGGTGAAAAAAAATGGAATATCCTCTTTCCAAAAAATGGCATTCAGCATCACATCTGCTTTTTGAAAATAAGGTTTAAAAGAACTTACATAATCTTCTGGATGCTTATAAAAGTCTGATTTATCCCACTCTCGTCCATCTTTGTGCACGTAGTAATCTTCGCTTCTCAGATGCACATACACTGCCTCGTCATAGGTATTGTCTAAAAATTCTTCTTGAGATACACGGTGAATTTTAAGTTTTTTCATCAATTCAATACAGCCATGAGCCACCCTACCATCTCCGCATAAAACAATTTTCACCGAAGGTAACTTAACGCCAATGTATTGCTCAATCATTTCTGCATAGTCGCGGCAATTGTGGGCAGCTTTAAAATTAAATAAACCATATTTTTGACCCATCATGCTGAATGCATAGTGCGTACCTACAATGCCTGCAAAACGTCCAAATCCAATAATTCTATTGCCTGCATCCCATACCAATGTTTCGTAGTCGATTAGGCGAATGTTTTTTTCTAATATGCTGCGCAGCAAGGCTCTGTTGTGGGCTTGTTTTTTGATGGTGTGTGAGAAAAATAAATAGGTTTTGTCAGCTATCAGTTCAGAAACTGGCACTTCTTTTACGCCCAATAAAATATCGCATGATGTCATGTCTTCAACCACCTCAATACCCACGTTTTTGTATTCATCATCACTAAAGCACCTGAAAGGAGAGCTTTGCACCAAAATTTTTATATCTGGGATAATATTCATTAATTCAACACAATGTCTTGGTGTGAGTGGAGTTCTTAAGTCAGATGGTTTTTTTCCTTCGCGGATAATGCCTATTGTTTTCATTCCTATTTCTCTTCTTGGGTAGCTGCAATTCTACATTGCAATATTAAGGTTTATTTCTGAAGCTCACTTTGATTTTAAATAAAACTAAGCTTTGGTGCCAAACCACCTTTGCACCACTGTCCCCGTTTCTAGGGCTAATTTGGTTTTTTGTTCTAATAAAATTTGATATACATGTTGGTATAAATCATTGGTCTCTTCGTCTGATGCCTCTTGAATATTTTTAAGGGTTTGTTGCAGTTTTTTATCCAAATATTTTTGTTTGATTCTACGTAAGGATGAAGCGATATCTTCAATATAATTTACTTCAGGTGCTTCCACTACATAGTCGAATTTGCGACCCCAATGTGGACTTGTGGTGAGCTGACTGCCAAGCACATCAGCCGTTAAGGTTGATATGTCTGTATTCTGGTGTTGAATAAAGAATGTGTCATTCAAATCGCTTTGTACTTCCAATTGCCTTTTGTATTCATCAATAAACAAATGGATATTGTTGTGTTCAATTTCAATTTCGTCCTGATGCAATTCGTGAAGGATAAAATGGGCAGCATTCATATAGTTCTCAATTTTGTTATTGCCATACTTCAATAGCAGCCGTACAATGTCTTTTTCTTGATGATAACCATCAATTTCTTGGAAGGTGGCATTAATGGCTTGCTCGTATGTTAAAGCCTCCTCGGCTTGCGTGTGAGGCTCTTTTTCAATCCAATCCTTTTCTTGTTGTTTAACAAAATTTCTTCGAGATTTATTGGCTTCGCTTATCAGTAATTGCTCATCAATTTCAAGCAATTGCGAACATTCTTTGATGAAAGCAGCACGTTTAAATACATCTGGTATTTTCACGATGCTTTCTACAATGTCTCTTACCACTGCAGCCTTTTTCACAGGATCACCTTTGGTATCACCTAGCAATAAATGCAGTTTGAATAAGATGAAATCTTTGCTCGATTCTTTTAAATAGCTAGCAAATGACTCAGAACCCACTTTAATGCTATAGCTATCAGGGTCTTCTCCATCAGGGAAAAGCACCACCTTCACGTTCAAGCCTTGCTCTAGCAACATATCAATACCGCGCAAACTGGCTTTAATACCTGCAGCATCTCCATCATATAAAACGGTTACATTGTCTGTAAAGCGTTTGATAAGCTTGGTTTGGTTTTCGGTAAGAGATGTACCAGAAGAGGCCACTACATTCTCGACACCAGCTTGGTGCATGCTTATCACATCTGTATAACCTTCAACCAAGTATACTGAGTCCTTTTGCTTGATTATGTTTTTAGCAAAGTATAAGCCATATAACTCATTACTTTTATGGTAGAGAATGGTTTCTGGAGAGTTTACATACTTTGGACTTTTCGGGTCTTTTTTCAAAAAGCGACCTGCGAAAGCAATGACTTTTCCATTGCTGCCATGAATAGGGAAAATTACACGACCTCTATAGGCATCATATTTCTTGCCGTCTTCACTCTGTTTAACTAAACCCGAACTAAGTAATACTTCTGTGTTGTACTGGTTCTTAATAGCTTCATCAAAGTATGCGTTCCATGAATCTTTGCTATAACCTAAATGAAATTTTTTGATGATATCATGTCTAAAACCACGTTCTTCAAAATAACCCAATCCGATTGTTTGCCCATCAGTATCATTCCAAAGGATGTTTTCAAAATATTCAGCCGACCAATTGTTTAAAATTTGGAGACTTTCGCGCTCGCTTTGCTGCTTTTTTTCTTCGTCAATATTAACTTGTTCCTGCTTTGGCCACTCAATATTGAACTTATCTGCTAAAAATTTTAGTGCTTGCACATAGCCCAAACTATCGTGTTCCATGATGAAATTTACCACATTTCCGGCCTTGCCGCAGCCAAAACATTTGTATATTCCTTTTACTGGTGATACTGTAAAAGAAGGTGTTTTTTCACCATGAAAAGGGCAGTTACCCAATAGATTAACCCCGCGTTTTTTTAAACGAACATAATCGCCAATAACACTTTCGATGTTAGCGGCATTCATTATTTCTTCTATTTTATTATGTGGAATCAAGTCTTGCAATTTATTGTTTTAGAATAAAAATATGAGACTAAAAAAAGGAATATTGAATTTAAGTTTGCTTTGCAACAGAAAAAAAATTTTATTTGCACCGCTTTTGGTCTCATAGCTCAGCTGGATAGAGCACCGGTTTTCTAAACCGTAGGTCGCAGGTTCGAATCCTGCTGGGACTACCATTAACCCCTATAAACATTGAGTTGTAGGGGTTTTTTATTTGGTCGGGGACACTTTGGGGGACACTTTTATTTTATTTCTCTTAAATCCGACCCTATCCTCTTAGTTTTATAAATATGTAAGTGAGGGAACAATGGTTACTTTATTGATAGGCTCAAAACCTTTGCACCCCCTTACACCATCATTTACTAAATTTTAACATCTAAATTCAAATCCTCTAAAAAAATAGGGCGTTCGCCTTTATAATGCCTCCACTTGCTCCAATATATATCCACAACCAACAATAAGTCCTCAGTTGTTTTGTAATCGTCCATAATAACTACATTCAAACTATTAGTAATTAATTCATTTGTTTGAGATACGTTTAATTTATTCGCTCTAATATACTCTATTAGTTGAGCGTATGTGTTAATGGTTGTTTTCATTGCTATTGATACTACTATCTAAATTTATTGTGATGGGTCTTATTTCGGTTTGTTCTATTTGTGCCTTGTCAGTCATACCTAATTTGTTTTTAGCATAGAATATACCTTTTCCTTCATTGGCTACGATATCAAGTGAAAGTGAGTTGAAAAGACCCTCTATGTTTTTTATAGTGTTTAACTTATCCTCATCTCCTCCATTTAACCAATTATAATAAGTTGTTCTACAAATAGTAGGTTTACCTTTTTTCACTATCCATATTCTTAGAAAGTAATCTATTGTAGGGATATGTCTATCCTTAATCAAAACTACTCTTCCACTTGCGGTGGGATTTTCTCTTTTGTTTTCTAAACACTCATCTATGTAAGTATATGCAAGTTGTTCTATTTCCTTTGGTGTAATTAATGTTTTTGGTGTTGCCATGTATTATTATTTCTATATTTTTTAAACTCTATTTGTTTTAATCGTAACAGCTCAGGCTGCAAATAATTGTCAATCTCTAATAAGTGAAGTTGATGTTTTGGATATAATCTTAAATCATGCTCAAAAAAGTTTGTTGCATGGTTTTTACAATCTTTGTTTTCTTTACCATTGATTTTAAACCTACAATACTTAGAGTTATTCCTTTGATGTGAAATATCCTTTCCACACGTTAAACAATATTTAGGTAGTTGTATAACCTTACATACTATATTAGGGTAAATTTGTACAACATCACTTTTTTGTACATTTGGTAAATTCGTACAATCATTAAGTAAATAATTCCATTTGTCAGAAACGATTTGTTTTAACTCATCATGCAAATTAGAGGGGGCGTATCTGCTAACTAACTTTTTAAATTCCGTTAACTTTTTGTAATATGTGTTCGAGCTCACATCCTTATCTAATTTAATCCAGTATCTCGGGTTTGACCCTTTTATCAATGCCAACAAATCTATTTGGTTGGTTATTTTCATTTGTTCTATTCTATAATCATAAAATAAAATATTGTCGATATTGGAAATAATTACTTTCAATAGTTTGGTGTAATATGTGACGTTCATTAAATCGTCTAAGGTTGTTCGTTTAATGCCTCTTAGTTGTAAGTATTGCATCCTACATACCTTTACTTCAAACCTTAGTAAATTGTTCGTTAAATCGTATTGTTTACCCTTGTCATAAATCTTTATTTTGTACTGACTAAATTCAAATGATTTTAAGTAACCAGTATTTTTGAACTCTTTTTTTTCGTAATCAATTCCTTTGCATAAAATGATTGAGTTTAACACGTCTGAGGTGTTATGTAATGGATTTATATTTAATCCGAACTCTAAGTGATGTAAAATGCAATTGATAGGGTTTAAATGCAATGTATTGCATAATTCGTTTATAGTATCGGTGATGTTGACAAAGTTAAAATCCTGGTGATTGGTGTTATCTTGGGCAAATTTATGAATACTACCAGTTAGATTGATGGTCGAGTAATTGGTTTTTAAATTAGTCGAAATTTCAATTTTCAAATTTCTAAACATTGCCATTTGGTTTAGATATCCATGTCTTTGTTGTATTATTTCACCAGTATCAATATTTACCATGCTGCTAAATGTTAACAGCGTGTTCGCAGTCATTATCTCGGGAGCTGTTTTTATTATTTCTAAATGTATATAATCAATCATTATATTTGTGCCTCCTATATGTTTAGTCATAAGGGAAATTGAACAACAAATAGGGAGCGTTTTAGCTCCCTTTTTGCTGCAATAACCTTACATGATTGATTGAATTAATTTGATAACAAGTAACTCACGTTCGACCCTACTATCTTTATAAAAGTTATTAAAATAATAGATTATTAACTCTTGGTTGTTGTTGATGAAGTGGAACAATACAAGGCTATTTTTCTTTTGTCCATTTTTAAATTGATAATCATTGCCATAAAACCAATTATTGTATTTTGGAACGGCAATAAGTCCACTAAAAAACATACGTTGACCGCCTTTAATTCGTCCAGTAATAATCTCATTTGCTCCATTTCTTTTTATTTTTTCGTCAATGGTTGTTTCTACTTTTAACTCAAATGGTAATTTGTTAAATGGTATGCGCTCAGGCTGTTTCTCATACTTTCCAGTTTCAACATTTAGCGCATAATTGATGGTTTTAAACTCAGGTAAATTGAACATCTCACTCATTATACAGCCCTCCTAAATTTAATTTGTTGTACCTTGTTTAGTGTAGCTAAAATCTCAGCTCGTTTGTATCTTATCCTTGTTCCGATACGATAACCAGTAACTACACCCTCCTTTGTCCATTGGTGCAAAGTTGGGAGCGTAATGTGTAGGAGGT
>CANHJJ010000103.1 GCA_947460565.1 Bacteroidota bacterium | reverse complement strand
TTTCTGCTTAATATTATGGCTGCTATTGCCGCTTACTCTTTCTTCCCCAAAAAGCCTTCTATTAAAAGAGATATTGAAGAAACTAATCCGCAATTATTGAGGAACTTTAAGCAACAATTACTTTTAGCTGCTTAAACCGAACTCAGGTTCATAATAAGTAACAAATTTGGCCATATATGAATTTAACTCATTTATGGCATCATTAAAAGTTGGATTTCTGAAAACGATTCCATCACCTCTGAAAATGGGCGACTGAAAATCCTTTCTAAATGGGGACTCACTATCAATAAACAATCTTTTTATCTTAGCTACCTTATCATCATCAGTAAAAACAGGTGCTTCAAACTCTCCTAACGATACCATCATGGCATCTGAAAGGTGTTCAATCATTTGCCAAGCATTCAAAGTGCCCCATAGGGGTTTGGTTTCTGTATTTAAATTCTTTGTTAATAATTCAAGGTTAATTTCAGGGAATGATAAAAAAGTAGTTTCCATTATCAGCAAATATTAAAAGAATTTGGTACAATTTCCCATAAAAAAAATGCCCAAGCAATTGCTTGGGCATTTTGGATTAGCGATACTGCTATTATTATTTTTGAATCATGATTTTATGGGTAGAAGTATAATCAGTTGATGATACTTTAATAAAATACACACCATTGTTTGTATTTTCAGCATTGAAATAAATAGTATGATCACCACCCGCAAAAGCACCACTATGTATGGTTTGTACTTTTTGACCCATCAAATTGTATAGTTCAATAATTACATTATCAGTTGAAGACAATTTGAAATCAACTTGAGTTAAACCACTAGTTGGGTTAGGGAAAACTTTAGAAATATAGTTAGATTTTACTTCTTCTTTAACACCTGTTCCCCTTAATAATGGAGTTTCGTTAACGTTGATTACTTCACGAGCTTTTGCATCAGCATTATAATAAGAAACAATACCAATCAGGTTAATGTCACCTGGCTTGTTATTAGACTCACCAGGGAAAGTATTTTGAAAATTAGTGTAAATACCTGTATTTCCAACATAATCATTTTCTGTTACCTTAGAAACAGCAGGTAAAGTATAAGTAAATGTTTGAGTGTATGTAGAACCTTCAGCTGGGCCATTTACAATTGGACCTGCAGCTCCCCATGCAGATGGCAATATACTTTTCGCAACATGACGGTGCAAATAACCATAAAAATAGGCAGGTTCATTGTATAATTCATGTCCAGATCCACCTGCGCCTGCATCATCTTGACTATAATAGTTGTGTTGATTCCAAGTAGTGCTAGTTGCGCCTAACATAGGACCTCTTACATTATCTTCACTTACAATTGCAGTAATTCTTATATCTCCAGGTTTAGCATAATCAACAAAATCAGCTTTTACAGTAAAAGTTATTTTACGTGTTGCCGCGTCAAAATTTTTATCAGTAATTGTAATGTTTACAGGCGAAACAGTATTCATTCTTTCTGTAATTTTAGTTGCCCATAAACCTCTATTCAATCCAACGGTAGCTTGATCAGCAAATAAAGTTCTATCAACTACTCCGTAAGGATATCCAGTTGAGTACGCAGTATTGATGGTGTTACTTTGAGTATTAGCCATTCCGTCTGAATTGTGGTGCACAACACCAACCACCTTATTGTATGTTCCATTCACATTAAGGTTTTCCTCTAAAATATCCCTCATTCTTAAGTGACCATCAGGACAGTAACCACACCAACCACCAGAACCTTCTTCTAAGAATATTCTTTTTGTGGCAGCCACACCTTTGTTAACAAAGATTTGGAAAGAAGCTGTATCTGAACTTCCATCAGTAGTATTGATTTCGCTTAACCAAGCCTTAATAGCTTTGTACTTTCCTAAATCAGCTGATGAAGCTGATAATGAAGTGGTATGTGTTAATTTTACTGTTCCACCGCCATTTGCCGGTACATTTAAATTTGAAAGGCTAGCTGTAATTACTGAACCTCCATCAACCGTATAGTTAATGTTACAAGTTGTTATTGCTACCTTACCAGTATTAGCAACTGATAACATGATTTTTTGAGACTCTGGCACATTCAAAGATGCTACCGCAGCAGAAGCATTTGAAATTTTTGGAGTAACATTGGGTTGTATTCCATAATTGAATGTATACACATGACTTTTAGTTGCATCATAAGTACCATCAGCACCGCCAAAGTTTAGGCTTGGGCTTCCAGCTACCATAAAGCCTTTGCTGCGCGAAGGATCTTGAACGCCAATGGTAGCATTGAAAGTACCAAATCCATAGTTTTCAACTATATCAAAAGTACCAGCCTCGTAGAATCTGATTGCGAAATAGGTAACATTATCACCAAGTGTTGCACCTTTAATTCCAGCTAACCTCCATTGAACAACAAATACCCTATTAGGAGCAGTACCATATGTAAATGATTTTACATCAGACGCAAAAGTATTTGCACCAGAAGTAATTGGCTCTAAACTCAAATTATCCCAAAATGCAAAAATTGCATTCTTTGGCGCTGCCGCATTTGGCAGTGTTGTGTTAGCTGAAATATCATTTGTTTGCGATATATCAAAAGTTACATAGCCACTAGTACTCACTTTAAACTGTGTAACTGGATTACCATAGAAAGTCCATGTTGAAAAAGGAAATTCAATTGGATCTGATAAAGTTCCAAATGCAGGAGCTCCTGTTTCTCCTCCAATAATCAATGTACCAGAAGCATCATTCATGGTGTAGGGGGCAGCAGTACCTGAAGACTTAATAGCCCAATAGTCCTGAGAGAAAGCAAAGTTCATGGAACCCAATAAACCAAGCGTTAGTAAGATTTTTTTCATAAATTTTTATTAATTTTTTCGGTTTTCAATGTTATGCAAAGCAAATGTGAATACAAAACTTAATATTGTAAATTAATAGCTACAATTTATTAAGATTAAAGAAATCTATCTAATGTTAATATCATACAACATTCTAGCCTGAAAGCCATTACTTTTCATTGCTCTTTCAAGTTGATTAAAATACATATAATTTTCACCTAAGTGCTTTTTAGTAAAATACATTTCTGTTTCGTTACCCATCTCTTTTAATAAGTTTTCTAATGGGTCTTTTTGATTGGGAAAATCCACTGTTCTATAATCACTCAATTTGGCTTTCTCAGAAGCAATTTTAATTGCTTTATCTAAACCTCCAAATTCATCTATCAATCCAATTTTCTTGGCATCAGCAGCTGCCCATACCCTACCTTGTGCAATATCATCTACTTGTTCGTATGTGAGTTTACGACCTTCAGCTACTCTATTCACAAAATCATTGTAAATATGGTCAACTTCTTTTTGTATGATGGCTTTTTCTCCATCGCTCAATGCTCTATCTGGTTTACCCAAATCTGCAAATCGTCCAAAATTCACCGTTTCTATTTTTACACCCATTTTATTGTTCAATAATTCCTGTGCATTAAACAATAAGCCAAAAACACCAATAGAACCTGTAATGGTATTGGGTTGTGCCACAATCACATCTGCAGGAGCTGCAATATAATAACCACCACTGGCAGCTAAATCGCCCATACTTACTACAACAGGTTTGTCTTTTTTAGCTAATACCACTTCTCTCCAAATGATATCACTTGCCAAAGCACTTCCACCTGGAGAATTTATACGTAAAACAATGGCTTTATAGCTTTTATCTTTTCTAGCTTTTGAAATGGCTTCGGCTATTCTTTCGCTACCCATACTTTGGTCATCCCCTTGCCCCATTCCAATTTCTCCCACACAATAAATCACTGCAATTTTATTATCACTTGTTGAAATGTTACCTGTGTTCACAGTTTTGTACTTAGAACTAGAAACCAACTCCAAATCTTTGTCTGCACCAATTCCGCTTAATTTTCTTAATTGCTCATCCACTTGATCTTGGTATAAGGCCTCATCAATCAAACCATACGTTTTTGCATCCATAGCATTTTGAACCAAAAAATTATCAATCACATTCATCAATTTGTCTTTTGGTATTTTGCGAGAAATAGAAATATTGCTAACAAAATGATTAAACATTGAACCCATAAAAGACTGGATTTGCTGGCGATTTTCATCACTCATGTGGTCAGTAATAAATGTCTCAGCAGCAGCTTTGTATTTACCATGTCTAATAAGTTCTGGTCTTAAACCAACCTTGTCAAACATGTTTTTCAAATACACAACCTGCTGCGTAAAGCCATTCATTTCAATATTTCCAGATGGATTTAAAATCACTTTATCACTTACAGAGGCTACATAATAGGAATGCTCATCAATAAAATCACCATAAGCCACAATGAACTTTTTGGTTTTCTTAAACTCAATTAGCGCATTTCTGATTTCCTCCAAAGTGGCATAGCTATTTGGCGAAAAGCCTAAACGCAAATAGATTCCTTTTATATTAGCATCGGTTCCAGCCTTTTTGATATTTTTAACAATATCATTCAAACCCACAGCTTTGTTTCTTTCAAATGAATTTAAATCGAAACCATCCAATGGATTTTTGGATGTTCGCTCAGGAATAATATTGGTTAATTTTATTTCTAAAATGCTGTTTGCCGAAATACTGGCAACCTTTTCATTAGTAAAACTTGAGGCAATACCTGCAATTATTCCGATAAGTATAAAAAACAACAGCACCGAACCGACAATAAAACCAAGCATGCTGGCAAAAAAGAATTTAAAAAACTGTTTCATGGTATAAATATATTTTTGGTAAATGTAGAGATTGGCTTGGTAAAACAATAGATGTTTACACAAAAGACTTAAGACTTAAATAAATGGCAATTTAATGCTCCATTAAATAAGTAAAAATAAAAATCTTATGTTTGTAGGCTAAAACACATCTTCATTTATAAACAATGCTGAACGGAAAAAAAATAATCGTAGTGCTACCTGCCTACAACGCAGAGTTAACTTTAGAGAAAACATATAATGAAATTCCTTTTGACATTGTAGATGATGTGATTTTAGTGGATGATGCAAGTAAAGACAATACAAGTGAACTCGGCAGAAAACTTGGTATTAAGCATGTTATCAAACACGAGAAAAACAAGGGCTATGGTGGAAATCAAAAAACGTGTTATAATACCGCCCTAGGTTTAGGGGCAGATATTGTTATCATGCTTCACCCTGACTATCAATACACACCTAAACTTATACACGCCATGAGCAGCATCATTGCCTTTGATGTGTATCCTGCAGTATTTGGTTCTCGCATACTTGGTATGGGCGCTTTAAAAGGTGGAATGCCATTGTATAAATTCATTTTCAATCGTATGCTTACCTTGTTCCAAAATATTATGATGGGACAAAAACTTTCAGAATACCACACTGGATACCGTGCTTTTAGTGCCAATGTGCTGAACAGCGTTAACTATAATATTTGTAGTGATGATTTTGTTTTTGATAATGAAATATGTGCTCAAATATTTATGAAGGGTCATGAAATAGCCGAAGTAACCTGCCCGACAAAATACTTTCCAGAAGCTTCAAGTATAAACTTTAAACGCAGTTCTATTTATGGAATGGGCGTTTTGAGAACATCGATTATCTATAGATTGCAAAAAATGGGACTGGGTAGTTTCTATATTTTCAGCAAATAGTTTCAACCAAAATATTTCTTTCTATTCCCCTTCTTCAAAAACCAATTCGGCATCTTTTTCCCATATTTCCATTTCGCAGGGCTTGCAGTTAAACTTAAGTTTATACTCGTTTTCACCATGCTTTAATGTCAAAGGTTCTATCAATTTTTCACCCATGGTATCTTTGTTGTATCGCCAACATTTCCCCAACTCATATTTCACGCAATATTTGGTGGTCATCACCCTCGATTTACCAGGGTCCCATTGCAGTTCAAAAGCCTTTTCTATTTCAGTTACACCATGACGTTTATAAAACTCACGGGCAAGTTTATTGGCCACGTTATATGTAAAGTCAAGTTGGCTAACAGGATAAGGATGATCCGTTTTTGTAATTTGGTATTCCTCTCTATGGTATTCATTAACCCTAATGTCTATCAGTTGTTCTAATACCAATCTTCTGATATCATTAATTTTCGAAATGGGTAAAAACCAATTACTCGAAAAATCCACATGGATATCCTCCACAATAAATGGTGTATTTCCTGTTTTTGATAAGTTTTTCTTGATGTTTGGAATGGTAGAATCTTCACTTTTTGCCAACTCTTTAGCTGACTCAAAATTTGAAACACTTTGATGTCCATCTTCATCTATAGCTAATAATTGAAAACCATTAGCGGTTTCTGAGAATACTAATTTCAAACCAATCTTGCGAACAGCACTGTCATCCCTTTCAAGCAATTTATTAAAATTGGCATCTGAATTTCGGTAGATAATGGTACCTGGTTTCAAGGGTCTGAAAGTATTTGGAACCACTATATCATTCACAATGATATTAATTTGAGCCCCATCAGCCTCACCCTTTTCGTTTATAAAATAAAGCCCATCACCATTGTTTAATAATTCGCTATTCTCAATCACATAGCCGTTTGATTTGGTCTCAATAACCCTACCAATAAGTTGTCCTTGTGATTTTGGGGTTTCCCAAGAACCAATTTTTTG
>CANHJJ010000102.1 GCA_947460565.1 Bacteroidota bacterium | reverse complement strand
GTTCGATATCAAAGATGGTAACCTAACTATTTCGTCAACCGATTTAGAAACTACTATGACAACCAGCATCAAAGTGGATGCAAAAGAAGATGTAGCGATTGCTATTCCTTCAAAGACTACAATTGAACTCTTAAAATCATTGCCCGATCAACCATTGGCTTTTACCATCAATGTTGAAAAAGGTTCACTTGAAATTAAATATTCAACAGGTCGTTTTAAGTTAACTGCTCAAAATGCAGATGAGTTTCCCAAAAACCCTGAAGTGGATGGTGACAAATCGTTTAAAATACATGCAGGTGTTTTGCAAAAAGCCATTGCTAAATCGGTATTTGCAACTAGTAATGATGATTTAAGATTAAATTTAACTGGCGTATTCGTCCAGTTGTTCAACAAAAACATCGTTTTTGTTGCCACAGATGCAAATCGTTTGGTAAGATATACAAGAAATGATGTGCAACCAGGCGTTGAAGAATCTTTTATTCTACCTAAAAAAGCATTGAACCTTTTGAAAAATGCTTTACCAACCAATGATACAGAGGTTACAATCAACTTCAACAAATCAAATGCCTATTTCTCATTTGGAGATGTAAGTTTAATTTGTCGTTTGATTGACGAAAAATATCCTGACTACAAAGCAGTAATTCCGACAGACAATCCAAATAAGATGACGATAGACAAAGCTGAGTTTAACTCATCTGTAAAGCGTGTATCTATCACATCCAATAAAACCACTCACCAAATTCGTTTAAAAATTGCAGGTAGCGATTTAGCTATTAGCGCTGAGGATTTGGATTTTGAAAATGAGTCGCAAGAGAAATTAGCCTGTACGTATGTGGGTGAGGATATGGAAATAGGCTTCAACTCAAAATATTTGAGCGAAATGCTTTCTGCTATTGATTCTCCAAATGTTCATTTGGAATTGTCAATGCCAAATCGTGCAGGTGTTTTGGTTCCCGAAACCACCGATGAGGGTGAAGAAGTATTGATGTTGGTGATGCCAATGATGTTAAATAATTACTAGTCTAAATACCTAAGATATATGAAGGCTGTCCATTGGGCAGCCTTTTTTGTTTTGTCGCCTTAGTGATTCCGATTTATCGTTCTAAAATTCCGCACTGCATTACATCTCACAAAAAAACAAAACATTTTCTGGCAGATTTTATGAATTTCAAATGCCTTGGCTGCAAAGAGTTTTGAAGAAATAAATTCCGAACGCGAAGCCATGATAGTAGCTCAAATAGGAGGCGTGCGTTGGACCGAAAAAAATGCGGGCCGTGCATCAGGCCAGAGGGCAGAAGCATATTTTTTTCTAGATTTTTTGCCTACTTTTTCATCAATGGAAAAAGTAGGAGGAAGAAAATGTGTATGATTGACCTAAAACTAAATTTATATGAATTACAACATCCCAATAACCCTCCGTTAGCCAATGAAGGGAATAGCATCATTTAATAGCCAAAAGCATTCATAACATAAAGCCAATTTTCGCATTTTCTACAAAAAAGATTTCAAGTTTGTTATGGGCAGCCTTTTTATTTTGGACAGAAAAAGAAAGGGAATTTATATTCTAGAATATGGAAGTTATATTCTTTATTAGTTTTTCTAAATAAAATTGATCTATTTCATCAAAGTGATTAAGCAATTCACTATCAACATCTAGCACACCAATGACTTTCTCGTTAATAATTATGGGAACAACAATTTCTGATTTAGAGGCGCTGCTGCAGGCAATATGTCCTGGGAATTTTTCGACATCTGCAACGATGATGGTTTGGGCTTGTTGCCAAGCACTGCCACAAACGCCTTTTCCAAGACCAATGCGTGTACAAGCAACGGGACCCTGAAAGGGTCCCAATAGCAATTCGTTTTGTTTAACTAAATAGAAGCCTACCCACCACCAATTGAAGGCAGATTTTAAGGCAGCACTTATGTTGGCAAGATTTGCAATTAAATCTTGTTCGCCTGAAACCAAAGCCTCAATCTGAGGAAGCAAACTTTTGTATGTTTCTTCCTTATTCGAATTGAGTTCAATTCGTAGCTCGCGCAAGGGAATTATTTTTTTGTAGTATCGGCAACAGAAACAGCTGTATCAGCAGGTGCAGCGGTTTCATTATTAGGTAAAACACCATCATTGCCTCTGTTGGTTGAATATTCAGCACCAGCACCTGATTTGTATTCATCATTTGCTTTTAAAGTTTTATCAGCTTCTTCAACTCCATAGTGACAAGCAGCTAAAACAGATGTGAAGGCAAGAAGGATTAATAATTTTTTCATTTTGTGTCTTTATTATTTGCTCGCGAATATAAAAATTAGTTTATGGATAAAAATACCCGATTTGGATTTTTTGAGGATAATTATCAGTCTTTATAAAACAGAAAAGGAAATCCATGGGATTTCCTTTTCTAAATTGGTAAATAAAATAGGTATTATTTAATCAATTTCATTTCGTTTACGATTTGTGGCGCTTGGCCGTATTTTTCAATTAACCAAAGTACATAGCGAATATCAACGTTGATGGTACGTTTGTTAGCTGGATCAAAATGAATATTACCACTCATGGCTTCCCAGTTTCCGTCAAAAGCCAAACCGATGATATTTCCTTCTCCATCAATAACTGGGCTTCCGCTGTTTCCACCGGTAATGTCATTATCACTCAAGAAAGCTACAGGCAGTTTGCCATCTTTCATAGCATATCTTCCATAATCTTTAGCATTATACAAGTCGATTAATCTTTGAGGTACATTGTACTCAGGATTGCTAGGGAATTTTTTGTTTTTTGCTATTACCTCATCTAAGTTAGTTATCATTTGATACTTCATATAAGGTTTTACAGTTCCGTAGGTTAAACGTAAAGACGAGTTGGCATCAGGATAGTAAGTTTTGTTAGGATTCATTTCCATCAAACCTTTGATATAGCTGCGACCTAAAGCTTGTGAAGTTTCAGTAAAAGCATCCACTTTAGATTTGAATTTGCTCATATAATTTTCTCTCATTGCTTTGATAAACTTGTAAGCAATATCGTTTTTCAATAATGCAGGACGTGGGTTGTGGAACCAAGCCGAAGCCATGTTTTCATCAGCAAAAATACTGTTGTTGAATACATCGTTTGTAAAAGCAGCAATAGCTGCTCTAGGGTTATCTGTATTGTATTTCAAAACCACATCATTCATATAAGATGCTTGTTGGTCTTTTGGGATATTGTTGTAATACAAAACCAAAATGCTATCAAACATACGCTTGTCAGCAGCTACAATCATTGGGTTGTAAGGCAAATCTTTCAAGGCTTCAATCATTTGCTCTTTCATTTTAGCAATGCCTTTATCATCACCTTTTTCAAAGGTCTCATCCATACTCATAGCCATTCCTACAAATTTAGAAAGGGTAGGGGCAAGAATACCTTCGTTTAAATAAGTGCGTTGCAAACCATATGGTTTGTATGCTTCAAAAGTTGTTTTTACATCACCTAAAAGGTTTTTGTATTCAGCCTTGTTAGCAGACCATTTTGCAAAAGAAGCTTCTTCTTTTTGTTTTTGTTCAAATACCTTATTTCTTTTCAATTGCTCAGCCTCACCTCTAAAATACTTCCAGTAGTTAGCCACACTTGCAAAGTCAGAAGATAATTTCAAACGGGTATCAACGTCTTTATTCATTTGCTCTTTCCATGCATTTAATCTTACATCACGCAAAGCCACGATAGCTGGATCTACTATGTCAGTAGCAATTTGAACACCTTGGCTAAATTCATAACGGTTGGTGCGACCAGGAAATCCCATAATCATAGCGAAATCACCTTTGTTTACACCTTTGATATTTATTGGTAAAAAGTGTTTTGGGGTATAAGGTTTGTTTTCAACAGAATATGTGGCTGGCTTATTATCTTTATTTGCATAAATACGAAACATACTGAAATCACCTGTATGACGTGGCCACATCCAATTGTCGGTTTCGCCACCAAATTTACCAATACTTTGAGGAGGGGTTCCTACTAAACGGATATCGGTATATCTTTCTAAAACAAATAGGTAGTAAGCATTTCCTTTAAACATTTCGCGAACCAAGCCTTCTTGATTAGTTCCTTCGGTAGCTGACTTAACTATCTTTCTGTAAATTTCAGGAAGTTTAGCTGCTCGGGTTTTTTCATCCATGCCTTTTACTTCAGCTAAAACTTTGTCAGTCACTTCTTCCATGCGCTGCACAATGGCTATAGTTAAACCTTCTATGGCTTTTTCTTCACTCATGTTTTTTGCCCAAAAACCATTATCTAAAATGTTGTCTTGTGGGCTAGATTTACCTGCAATGGCATCATATCCACAGTGGTGATTTGTAAGCACTAGGCCTTTATCAGAAATGATTTCAGCAGTACATCCACCACCAAACCAAACCACTGCATCCTTCAAACTACTATTGTTTACATCATATAGTTGTTCTGAGGTTAATTTTAATCCCTTAGCCTTCATGGCTTCATAGTTGTACTTTTTTAACAATATGGGTAACCACATTCCCTCATCGGCATGAACCAATCCACTCATTAATAATGCTAAAACGCTGTAAATAAATTTTTTCATTTCTATTTTTGATTTTTTTAAGTTGACGAAAGTAAGTATTTATTAGAAATGGAAATAAATATTTGAAGAGCGGTTGGATCGTAATTTGAAAATCCGTTTATAATATCTTAACAATTCCTTAACATTGCCTTGTAAAGCCAATAGATTAGCTTTGCTTTTGAAAACTAATATTATGTTTGGATTAGACACATCACTAACAATTTTATTAATAGTCTGTCTTTTAGCGGCTTGTATCTTTGAGTTCATTAATGGATTCCATGATACTGCCAACGCTGTTGCTACGGTCATTTATACAAATTCATTAAAACCTCATGTTGCTGTAGTTTGGAGTGGTATTTGGAATGCCATAGGAGTTTTTGCCGGAGGTATTGCTGTTGCTATGGGTATCAGTAATTTACTTCCAGTTGAGATTCTCACAGACACGAATATATACCATAATGTAGCTCTCATAATTTCGCTATTACTAACTGCCATTATGTGGAACCTTGGAACTTGGTATTTCGGTATACCTTGCTCAAGTTCACATACATTGGTAGGTTCAATTTTAGGAGTAGGTTTAACCTATTCATTCATAGCTGAAAAGCCAGGTAATTATGTAAATTGGGCAAAAGCAAGCGAAATAGGCATGTCACTGTTTATATCTCCTTTATTTGGCTTTAGTTTAGCTATACTATTAATGTATACCTTACGACAAGTATTAAAAAAGAAAACTATATTTAAAGAGCCGGATGGTAATAATCCTCCTCCATTTTGGATTAGACTTATTTTATTGCTGACTTGTACGAGCGTAAGTTTCTCTCATGGCAGCAATGATGGACAAAAAGGTGTGGGTTTAATGATGTTGATTTTAATAGCCATTGTACCTACTTATTTTACCATCGATACGGCTCGTGAGCCTTATGAGTTTAAAAAGAACATTACCAGCATTGAGTATGTTTTGAATAAAGTAAATCCTGCTTTTTTAGACATATCAGATAGTTTTGAATATGTGAAAGTTAAAAGATATGTTGGCGAATTGAAAGTGCAGATGGATACCATCAAAGATTTTAATGCCATTGATGTCACATCAAAATATAATATTCGTAAGGATTTGATTGTATTAGGCAAATCAACTAAAAAACTATTGGATAGTGAATCTATTAATTTGAGTGTAATGGATAAAAAAACACTTAAGGCTGAAGTTACATCATTAAAGTCATTAACTGATTATGCGCCTTATTGGGTAATTTTAATCATTTCCATTTCATTGGGTTTAGGAACTATGATTGGCTGGAAACGTATTGTAGTTACCATTGGTGAAAAAATTGGTAAACAACATTTAACATATGCACAAGGAGCTTCAAGTGAAATAGTAGCTGCAGGTACCATTACTTTATCTACCTATTTGGGATTGCCTGTAAGTACCACGCAAGTTTTATCATCAGGTATTGCAGGTAGTATGGTTGCTAGCAAGGGTATCAAAAACCTACAAGGTGGTACCATTAGAAACATTGCCATTGCATGGATTTTAACCTTGCCTGTGTGTATCACAGTATCAGGACTACTTTATTATACATTAAGAATGATTTTATAGAAAACGATAAATCTATGAAAAGCGGAAACTAAACTTTATTTGGTCTCCGCTTTTTAAGTTGTTTGCAAAAGTAATCCGAATGCGAAACCTATTGTCTTATTGTGTTGGCCGTCACCCTGAGCAGAGTCCAAGGGTCTGGGAAGGATAACGAAAATATAGTGAGAAGCATTTTGTCCCGACATATCGAAATTTTGATGCCTCAATAGGAAATTGAAAAACAATCAGATAAATGACTGTTTAGCCTAATGCTAGAATATTAACTAGCGGGATGCTCGCGAATGTTACTAGCTAGCTTATTATATAACAAAGGCTGTCGTTTTGAGACAGCCTTTGTAATTTATATGTTTATAGGTTTAGTTTCCAAACAAACCTTTAAGCCTTTTCTTAGCTTCTTCTTCAGCCTTCTTTTTCAAATTATCTAATTCGTTTTTTGCTTTGGCTTCAGCTTCTT
>CANHJJ010000101.1 GCA_947460565.1 Bacteroidota bacterium | reverse complement strand
TAAAGCAAAATGAAGATTACCGATTAACCTATGCCCTTAACGGCTTTGAAATGGAAAAACAAAAGAATAAAACAGTTATTACCCAATACATACAGTTTGATACAACCGGAAAAGTATATACTTACATTGGCCCATTTCGCATTAGCGATAACATAGTACATGCATTTAATTGCAAACCCTATATGGTGTGGTGCGAGTTTGAAATTTAAAATCCGTTCGAAATAAAAAAACTTTAATCCAAAAAATAATGACGCTATCAGAAGTTTTCGACAACCAATCAATCGTACTTTATTATCCTTTTAGTTGTACCGACTTTGCTATTGTAAATCCTTTATCAGAGGGTATTACACATCCTCCAACACATGAGCAATTATTCGTTTTTTGTTCGGTTGATATACCGGAACAAATTAGTGTGGCTGATGGAGAACAAACCAATATGTCTTATTACCCCATTGAAAACTTGGAAAATAAGCTGGGTTTGGCGGGATTAGAAATTTTAAGTTTAGATGCGATTGATGAAGAACCGAATATGATGTATTATACTTTTACCAACGGAATACGGCTGTTATTTGTTAAAGATGATGCTTTTCGGTTTGCACGAACAATGAAAGCGTTGTTGTTAACCAACAATAATGTATACTTAGTTATTAATGGGTGTGGAGAGTTTAAAAATATTATTCCACTGGTAAGGATGTTTCACCAATCCACAAGTTTAACTACTACCAAGACACTTACTGATTTTATGGTAGTGCAAGATATTTACCAAGATGCGTTGGACGATTATTTTAATACAATATCACCTGGTTTATATACAGTAAAAGAGGAGTGGTTTAAATTGCCGCATCGCACCATCTTCAGGTATCATTCAGATTCAAAAAGTTTGAGCGACTTTAAACTCTTACAGAGTGTATTTAAAAGTCTGCGCATCAATGGTATTTAAAGACTTTGTTAGTTTTCATAAAAAGTTAAATTGCATTAAAATTCATTAAATTATGTTAACATACACCGACTATAGTGAACTTTTGGGAAAGGATTTTGCTAAGCACACTGCACTTCCTATTCCAAGTTATACTGATTACCAAGTTAGTGAAAGAATGCTCGAGGATTATATAGATATCTTTAGAGGAATAAATACTCGTGGTAATGAAAACTTTGAAATGCCATATCCACATCCATTTTTTGATGAAAATGGGAATCCATTATTAAAAGATAAGCCTTGTATTAAGTATATTATGATTGGCGAGGCCAGACCTGAACCCAACCCACCTATATGGAAGAATTTTACTCCACTTGCAGGTGATGAAGCGAATACTTTTTTTTATAATATTCAGCATGTTAAGAATACCGCATATTTAAGTGCACCACAAACTGTTTGGGGTTGTCCAAATTTTAGACCTTGTCCTACCGACAAAATAAAAACCTTATTATGCCTTGCTAGTAAAGGTGTTTTGTTGTTAGATTTATTTCCTTTTGCGGTAAGTTATTCAACAGAATTTAGAGAGCACCTGCGTGATTGTCTTGTTGTTGAGTTCTTTTGGGATAGTGCAACCAATCCTTATTCCGTTGTAAATAGAATTAAGGAAATAAGGAGTTTACTGTGCAAAGAAGTTCAATTAGCATTTGTAGCACCACCGTTAATTAGCCATTACCTTGCCGAAGGAATTAACCTATCTGGTTGGCCTACATTTGGCTGTAACCATAGGCAAGGACTTAATACATTTAATCCGGAATTCGATAATATTAGAGGGAAATTCTATTCTGGTATCCCCTTAGGTAGTGAAATTATAGGTATAAATGGGAATTATTATCCTTTACCAACCGCTAAGAATAGGACTCACTGTATTCAAGTTCCCATATACGCTTGCTGTTGTTATGATGGGTCAGGTCAACGTCCACACGAATTATTTATTCGCAATGCATTTGGATTACCATCTAATCAAAATCAGATATGAAACTAGAAGATTTACTTTTGCTTAATAATCATGTAATATTTTACCCTTTTAGTGGGGCAGATTTTGGCCTTATTAATCTAATAAAGGATAAGGATGAAACAAAAAATGCGCTTTATATCTATTGCACTATAGCGACTAGAGAAGAACATGATTTAGGGAATTTTCCTGGGTGTTTCGATACTATTGACTTCCTTGAAAATAAAATGGGATTGAGTAAACTAAAGATTAGTAATGTAGTTAAATTAGATAATGTTTTCGATGCTAGGTATTATGAATTTGAATCTGGGGTAAAACTTGTGTTTGTTAAATATGATGTTTTTAGCTTCATGAGTTATCTCAGGTTTATAAATGCTCCTTTATCTAATTTTAACACAGTATTCAAGTTGTGTGGAAGTACTAATAATATTATACCCATTGTTAGGGATATTCATAACCCGGCCGATACAATTAACCAATTTATAATTGTTGATGATATTTTTTTAAATGATGTTAAATGTCATTTTGAATCTATAGATAACCCTACAAGAAGCTATCTAAACATTGAAGATTTTGATCACAATCTATTTATTTTAAAAACAGCAAACTATAGTCGTCCAGATATAGAGGAAGGTATTGATTGGATAACAATTAAGAGGACTATATGACAGCCAAGTAATGAGGATGTAGATTTGTTCAAAACGAACAAGCCCAAGCCTTTTAAAAGACTGAGGCTTGTGCATCCTTAAACTCCAACTACATTGCCTTAATCCCTTCAATAAAATTACAATAATCGCAATCGGGCGAAGGTGCAGGTGGATGTGCCTGTACCATGGTTTCAAATATGCGGTCAAGGGTATCAACTAACCACCCATCGCTGCCATTATAGGCAATAATATGGCTTTCAAAATGCAGGGCATTATTAAAATCTATGCTATACCCTTTCCTATAAACAATAACATTAAAAATAAAGAGGTGTACTATTCAAAGCTTATACAAAATATTAAATAGATTTGTTATTAGGACAAATATTAAATCTTTATGAATATTAGAGAACTTACACAACAAAAGGAAAAAGTCGTATGCATTTACAGAGGGCTGGATTTTGAATCTGTTAAGGACTATCAAAGCAAATATAAAGACTACGATACTCTTTATATTGTACGTAGTCATAAAAATAATAATAAGCCTTTTGTTGAAAATTTAATGGGCCTTTCAGGTTTGATCATTAAAGAAAAAATGCAACTATCTTCACCCTATGAAGCAACGTTTTATAAATTAAACAGTGGTGATGATTTGGTTTATATTGATACAGAATGGCAAACCTTGATAGAATATTTGTTAAATGAAGGTATTAATAGAGATGTATTAGACGTTGGAGATATAGTTCCACACGAATTTAGGTAAATTAAATTATTAAATGGAAATATAATTGATGACAATAAAGATGATTTTAACGAAACTCTAACTTGGTATGAAGCAGTTGAATTGTGTAACGCTAAGGGGGATGGATGGCGGCTTCCAACAATTGAAGAACTTCAACAACTACATAATTTAAGAAACGGCTTAAATTTTGCCAATTATGGTTATTGGGGGTATTGGTCTAGTGTAGAAATAGACAATGAAAACGCTCAGTATTTATGCGGTCCTGAAGGTCAGAATTTAAATGCATTGAAACTAGAAAGATTCTATGTTAGAGCTGTCAAGGATCTTTAGGTTTAAGTTACTTCATAAATATATAAAGCAATCAATCCCTAGCCCAAAAGGCTGGGGATTGATTGACTATTTTTAGTTTTTAAGTGCTCTCATCAGGTTAATAAAAGAGCAATGTTCGCAGCGGCTATTAGAAGCTACTTGTGCATAGCTTCCTGCCATAGTTTCAAACATTTGTTCAATTACACCCTCAATCCAGTTATCATTGCCAGTATAGGAAATTAGGTGACTGTGAAAATGAAGCGTATTGTGAAAATATGCAAGTGAAGAATTGCCTGTGCAATAAACAAAATAAGCAGTATCAGAAACTTTAAGGCCATTTTTGCGAAGCAACCATTGGTAGATTTCCACTTGTCTTTTATAAGCATCAGCCCAATCAGGCAAACTGGTAACAATAGTTTGTTTTGCAGTAACCTTATAATCTACAACATGGTAAGTGCCATCGGGTGCAACCCATAAATCGTCTATACCTCCAAAAAAGGTACAATCATGTTTGTCGTCATAATAAGAAACACCTCCTTTAAGTGAATTCTGCCATTGAGCAATTTGAGGATGATTTGCAGGTTTAGCATCAATGCCAAATGCAGTTTGAATGGGATGTTGTGTTCCATTTTTTCTGTGCTCATCAAATTCTTTTTTTAACAAGGTGTCTATTGCATTATTTAAAGTAAATGGAAATCCGCTGGGTCTTTTGATGTTTTTAACAACATCAAGATAAAAGCATTTTGGACAATCCATAAACAGTTCAATTTTTGAACGAGAAAGTTTTAATTTTTTCATGGTTAATTATTTTGTGCTAATCTTAAATTTAAAATTCTGTTATTCCCACATTTTAGGTTTTCACCAATAGGAAACCTATCTGTCCACCAATGACTTTCAGTAAGAATAAATTCGGGAAAATAATTTGCCATTGCATAAGTATTTACCAATGATTCTTCATATTTACATTCCGTCCAACCAAATCCTGGTTGGCAAAGTACAAAACCTGATTGTGTGTTTCTTGTTAAGTTACCAATTTCAAGTAACCACTTTAAAACAGCAACCGCCTCAAATTTTATAAAATAAAGTACCACTTTTTTTTCTTCAAATAATAGTTCATATCTGGTAGTATGTTGGTCAACAATTCCACTAATATAACTTTCATAGTTTGGCCCATGTCTTTTAATGAGCCAACTGCAAATGGGTTCTAAATCAAAATTTTTTGAAAAGGAACTTAAAGTCAAAGTGTTTTTAACTTCAAAACCATTTAAACCAAGCTTGTTTTCAATAAAATCAAGTTTGTTTATTTCGTAAAATGGTTTTAACGATTCAAGGATAGGTCTTCCTGCATCACAATAAACAAATGTTTGAATCCGATTATCAAAGCGTTGTAAAATTACTTTCATAAGCTCAAAATCAGTTCCACTGCTAGGGTAATAAACAAAACCTGCTTGGAGGTCTCGCATAATTTGTTCTTTCATCATATTTAAATTTATTTTCAAAATTATAATAGATGAGTACAAAAAATTGTACTTATATCTATTAAATTGCAACTATGAAAATTCACGAACAACGACTACAAAGGCTTCATGAAAAATTGGCGCTATCAAAAAATGCTGTAAATAGGGTAGAGTTGACCCATTATGTATTTGAGGGTGATAAAGAAATGGATTTTAATCAAAAATTAGATTTTGCTAAAAGGAAAAGAACAGAGTTTTTTAAAGTTTTAAACACGCTTCGTGCTGGCTCATTTGCAGAAAATAAAGAAAAGAATAAAAATAGAAAAACTAAATATAAAGTCATCTATGACAAAAAAAACGACACGTATAGTTATGCTAAAGGTTCTACTATTCCTAATCTTGATAGTTTAGCAGTAGATGAACGATTAACCTTACCATTATTAATGGGCATACTTTATGCAAATCAGAGTTTAGCAATTGCAAGTAAGATATATGATCAACTTCAGGATAAATATAATATTTCAGAAGAGGAAATCCAATCAGGCATTGCCATTACCTCAAATATGCAGGATTTTCAAAACGACAATACTGTAGAGATAGTAGTTGAATTGCAGAAATTAATTTATCAAAATCAAAGGATTTCCTTCTTTTATAAACCAGTTTCTTTGAATGAAAAAGTTGCAACTGTTTTAACTTACCCACTTCAAATACTTTATCACGATGGACTTTATTATTTATGGGGCATAAGTAATCTAAAAGATACTAAAATTAAATGTTATAGAATTGATAGAATTACAAAATTAAAATCAACAAAGAATGCAGGTTTGGATTGGTCATTTAAACAAGAAAGAGACAGACTTAAAATTGTAAAAATTCTTGAACATATAATAGGAGTAGTACCACCGTTACCAGAGCAAAAACCCACAAAGATTCGTTTAAAGTTTTTTGGATGGGCTGCTGCTTACATTTTGAGTGCTCCGCTACATAATAGTATGATTGTGCAACAAAAAGAGGAAAATTATTGCATTGTCCAAATTACAGTTTATGATTCATTTGAAGTAGCATTTTTATTGGGTCGTTTCAGAGATTATTGCCAAGTATTGACCCCTCTTCAATTTGGAATAGATAGAAGGGTTAGTTAAAATTTTATATATGAAGGAACAATTTTCAAATATTATAGTTACAAGAGAACTTAATGAATCAGCAAATAAATGCATAAGTATTCTAATGGATGATGGCCTTGAACCATTAATTCGTTCAGGAGAAAATGTAGTTGAAGTATTAAGTTTTCTTTTGCATTATTGTGAGCAGAAAGAAGAGTTTGAAACTTGTTCAATATTGCACAAATTACTAAATAGTTTTCAAGATAATAAAAACTGATTTAGATACTAAAGAATCATGCATGATGCGTCTGATAATTCTTTGCCCTTGCAGGCGTCCGCGCCTGCAACATTTTGAGTGTTCGGAACATGGTTTTTGATGTTGAACCCCTTCGGGGTTCTGCCTTTGCCATTATACCGTAGGTTTCAACTACAGCAATAATTCTATTACCCCCTTCAGGTAAGCACAC
>CANHJJ010000100.1 GCA_947460565.1 Bacteroidota bacterium | reverse complement strand
TATAAAATTAAACAACTACAATGGCAACCCAATTAAAAAATTTATCAGAAACGAATATTAAAAACAATAACCTTTTTAAGAAATCAAAAATAGGTATGGTGGTTTCTGAATGGAATACAGAAATAACTAATTCTCTTTTGCAAGGAGCTTATACTTTTTTGATAGAAAAAGGTGTGAAAGAAAAAAATATACATATTAAGTACGTGCCAGGTTCATTTGAACTTCCCTTGGCTGCACAATGGATGGCACAACAAAATATGGATGCAGTTATTACACTTGGCTGTGTTATTCAAGGCGAGACAAGGCATTTCGATTTTATTTGTCAATCCTGCGCTGATGGTATTATGCAGGTTGGGTTGCAATCTAATAAACCCATTGTTTTTGGTGTATTAACCACCCAAAATCAGCAACAGGCAATCGATAGGGCAGGAGGAAAACATGGAAATAAAGGCATTGAAGCCGCTGAAACTGCCTTAAAAATGATAGAACTACAATCTATTTTATAGTACGATTGAATGTATTTATCATTGATTCTTTAGGTGAATCCAAATAAGTCTGAACGGATCGAAATAATTACTAAATAATACAATTTGTAGTAAAAGACTACTTTCATAATTGAACGTCTTTGCTAATAAAATAATGCAATCTCATTATAAACAAGATGGCTTGGTACCTCGCCATGACGACAAAACTATTTATACTGAATGATGAATGAGGTCTTTTGGAATCATTATATAATGAAGTGTGAAAAATGACTGAATAGTAGTATTAATTAAGCCCAACAATAAAAAAAAATCCCGTTTGAAACATTTCAAACGGGATTTTTTATTGTTTAAATATAAATATTATGGAGTAATTGAAATTATTCCTAAACTACTATTCACATCTAAAAGCGGATAGTCATTAAAATCAACTGATGCATCACCATTTAAATCATTAGCATCATAGCCAAGAACTCCAGCTGAACTTGCGATATCCAAACCTGGATAATCATTAAAGTCTACAGATCCATCTTGGTTGATATCTCCAGAGTATATAGCATATACACCGGTGCCTACATTTACCAAATTGTCACCATACGCTTGTGTTGCGCCTGTACTGAAATTATAACTATTGCTTGAATTGTTAAAATTTACAGGGTTAGCACTCCAAGTAGCAATAGAGTTACGGTGTTTTAAAACGATATAGTATGTTCCACCACTTGCTGTTGGAGGTAATGAAATATTACCAATACCATTGGTACCTATTGTACCAACTGTTGTAGAAAAAACGGTAGTAGGTGTATTAGCATCATGTAATTCAATTGTTACAGTATCTGCAATAGTTGTTGGTGAAACACCATCCGCAGCAAAAGGTGCAGCATTCATAGTGCTACCTCCAAGGTATATACCTTGTAAATAAGCAGTTAATGTTAACGGTGTGCTCAATGTAAGCGTGGTAGCATTATTTGTTCCAGAATTGCTTGATGTTCCACAAGCGTTTGTAGTTCTAACTCTGAAATAATAAATAACACCTGAACTTAGGCCTGTAACACTTTGCGAAGTACCTGATACTGATAAATCATTATAACCAGTTAAAATTGATGTAAAAGCAGGGTCAGAAGCAACATCCAAATTGTAGCTAGTTGCCCCAGCAATTGCTTGCCAATTAATGGTAAATGAAGTGGTCGTTAAGTTGCTGATGTAGAATGAATCTACACCTGCAAATACGCTGAATGATCTGTAAACAGTATCATTGTAATTGTCATTATCGCCAGAATAGTTATTGTATATTTTAACAGTGTATGTGCCTGTTGTTGTTGGAGTGAAAGCTGCAAAAGTAACAGGATTAGGTGTTCCGCCAACTATAGAAGTTATTGTACCAGAATTGTTAAATGTTCTTGGACCTGCAATAGAAACACCGTACCCAACTGTATTGGCAGTTGAAGTACCTAAATTAGAGATTTCAGAAGTGATATTCAATGAGGCTCCTAAAGGTAGGTTTGCACAAATACCAGAAATATTGGTAGGAGCTACATCATTAGTGGTATCAATAAAACGAATATCATCAAAATCTACATATGAGTTATTAGAGGTTCCAAACCAATCTAATTGGAATTTTACCATTAAATCATTTCCACCACCTACATAGTTAGCTAGGTTCAATTTAACATCAGTATAATCTGAAGTAGTAGTATGATTGGTACCTGTAATAACATAAGCATAATCATAACTTGTACCACAATTTGATGATATCAAAACTTTAATACTATCAACTAATTGCATAGCTGTAGGAGAACCATCTGTAAAATTGGTAACTTTATATTTAAATCTTAATTGAGAGGCTGCAGTAGCTCCAGTAATTCTAGGTGAATTTAATACTGCATTTGAATTGAAAGTAGAAGTACTTAAAATCAAAGCTCTCATTGAATTACTTCCAGATACACCATTACCAGTACTTCCATTAAATCTGAAATTAGCAGTTGACCAACCTGTAGGCATAGCTGTGCTAGCATTGAAATCTTGAATATGTGGGGCACTTGTAGGAACAACCACAGTTCTAGATACATTTAGCAAGGTGTCGTTGATAGCATTGTTATCAGCTCCACTTACAGTCCATGCTTTGAAAGTATAAGTGCCGGCAGCACTCATGTTGTATGAGTTTGTTAGTGCAACCAACAAATTACCATCAGTAGTTAAGGTGTCAGAATTGATTGTAATTGGACCAAATGAAGTGGTTGTGCCATTTGGATCTGTTGCAGTTCCATATACCGAAAGTGGGTTTACCGCAAAATCTTGAGTTAATAAACCTAAATTTTGAACGTTCACACCAAAAGTTGTTGCACTTGAACCAGCACATAAACCTGGACTTACTAAATCTGTTACACCCAAATCGTTGTTAATTTTCAAACGAGGCTCAATCATGAACCTAAATTGATTGTTAGAGTTTACTGCAAAATCATTCCATGGTAATGTATTGTAAGTGGTTCCTTGTCTGAAGTAAAAAGTTCCTGTTCTGATAGGATTTTCGTTTTGGTAAGCAAATCCAATATTGTTAGATGTTAATTGTCTAACACCTACATAGAAAGAGCCTGAACGAATAGCAACTGAAGGTACTGATAAATTATAAATACCATTAACGGTGGTTTGTGGTGATGATACCCACAATGCGTTCATTTTTGGACCAAATGTGCTTCCTGAATCTTCGTAAATTACCACAGAAAAAGATTGTGCTGAAAATCCCAAACTTGTGAAGTCAACATTTACTTGGTTTACAAAGTTATTAACCGGGGTGCTGAATTTTGCCATCAATTCTCCTTGTGGGTTGGTACCTAAATTACCTGTTCTTCCTACAAATGGACGTGTATAGCTAAGAGCATTTAAGGTATTTTCTCTTATCCAAGTAATGGTATCGTTTGTGGTGTTTTGGTCTCCAGTAGGAACAGCCGCAGTGATGGTATCATAACCTAAATTCAATGGAGTATATCCAGGGAAAGTATAGGTTATATCTGCTAAAGCTCCAATTGAAGGAATATTGTATGTTAGGGTAGCTGTATTTGCACCTTTGATAGTAACTGTTATAAGCGAGTTGCTTAAAGTTGAAATACCATTGCTTTTTACCCTAACTCTTATGCTATCCAAGGTACCAACAGGTATTTTACCATAAGTATAAATAATTCTTGCTTGCAAGTCATTGGTAATAAATGGTGAGCTAGTAGCTTCGTATGCACCTTTGTAACAAGTAGCTGAACGAGTATTGTTATCAATATCAGCAGGTACAGTAGAAATTCTTGGAGCAGATAAATCTGCATCTGCTAATGAAGCACCACTTAAGTATGGTTGTTGGTTATTTGAGAATGTAGGTGTTTTTACCAATGAATTTGCATCATTTGTTGACCAAGCAATTGCAGTTGTAATAGTAATACCCGTGGCGGTAGGTGTTCCTAAAATATAGGGTGTTCCATAATATACATTATTATCAACATTATATGCGGTTGCGGTATAATAATATATCGCTGCCAAGTAGTAATTTGCAGCACCCAAAGTGGTACCACCAGTCCTTGTATTAATAAACAAATTATTTTTAACATTAGCTGTAACAGCAGATGAGTTGTTGAACACCATTAAGCAGTATCCTCTTACACTTGTAGCTGTTGAACCTGAACTTGTACCACCTATTCTAACCGTATTGTTGTAAATATTGTATGTTCCAGCGCTTGCACCTTGGGTAAGAATTCCATTGCAACCACCAGTAAAGCTATTGTTCACAACGGCATTTGTTTGTAGTAATGAAATACTATTGTTATATACATTTATTACATTACCTTGTGTATTGTTGGTCATGCTTAGAATCATGCCAAAAATACTTGAATTAGCTACGGTTGTGGTGGCCTTTAAATCATAAATTCTATTTTTGGTAATATTCGCAGTTAATCTCGTGGTAGCAGCAGTGCTACCAACTGAAATAGCTCTAGGAGCTTGCGCTGTTGCAGCTCCTGTCGTTGTGGTGTAGTTAGAAGCATAACCTGATGAATGATAGAATGTGTTTGAATCAATGGTTACCGATCCAATATTTACTCCCAAATTTACTCCAGCCAAAGCAAAGTTATAAATCACGTTGTTTTTAATAATTAAGTTGTCGGTAGTAGCATTACTTAAATTATTGGTTCCATCTTGAATGATTGAGTTTCTAGCGCCATATAAAATACAATTTTGAATTGTATTGTTTGAGTTTGGACTAAAACCAGTAGAAGAGTTTATGATATTAATATTAGCGGCACCTGCAGCCGACTGTATTGAATTGTTCGAGAACATTACATAACTGAACACGTTGTTAGTAGCACCGTTGTTTAAACGCATTGTGGTATTTGTGCTGGTCAATGTGGTATTTACGTTATATAAAAACTCCAGATTCGTAACAGTTCCTGTACCTCCAGCTCTACCATCAATAGTAACGTTGTCAGCACCATTTAGGTCAATTAAATTAATATTTGCTGTTGTTGTTGAAACTCGTTTCACAACTGTTGACGTATCAGCAGGTCTAATCAAGATGGATGTGTATGATGCAGAGCCAGTACCACTTGCTTCTAAAACCGCGCTAGCAGTCATAGAGAAATTGTCATTGATTCTAATGTCAATGGCTCCCTGATAAACACCTGAATTGATGTCAGTAAATGCGCCCGCTAATGAGGAATAACCTCCTGTGGAACCTGAACCTGAACCTGCGGTGGACGTTACCGTTACTTGTTGCGCCCTTGCTTGAATAACCGTGAAGGCTATTAAAAGCATGATTAGTTTTTGTAGTTTTTTATTCATGACTTTGTTTAGTTAATTGTTAAAACAATATTATTTTATTAATTGATAAATGTCAAGATATTTTTTTCTATAAAATCAAAATAGTATATCCTTAAGGTGGTTTTTCGATGTAAGTTTCTGTTTATAAGTATTATATTTTTTTTGTAAGTTTCTTGAATTTCCCATTATTATTTATTTTTCATCCATAGAAATGGCTTTATAAAGCCTATTATCAAAAAGCATTGGTATTCAAAAGAGTTTTTTTGTAGATAAAATCCTACAAAATTGTCGCATTATATATTGTTATTTTTAAATGGATTTCCAATGTTATAGAAGAACTGATTGTATTCAATTGAAATAGCATAATCAAATCTAAGAATAGTAATAACATTCCAAGCAACTCTCACACCTCATCCTTCAGTATACCTATAGTTGTTTATTGAAGTATTGTTTTGAAAGTCATTAGCCATACCGCCTGCCTCCATAAAGGGCATAGCGCTATATGCCAAATGCTGTTTTAAGAAATTAGTTTTCTCAAAACTCCACCTCCATTCAAGGTTGGCAAATTTCATTAGCTCATTTAATAATCTAGATTCTTTGCAAGCTCTCATGGCATCAGCAGTTGCCAAGCCTTTTGATGAATCTATTTGAGAGTGTGTATTTATCCCTTGGATTAAGTTATAATATGAGCCTGAATATTTGTTTCAATGAATGTTTGTATGATTGAAAATCAAACATAGTCATCTCTATTGCATTGTATCTTAATAATTGATTAAAACACAAAAGGCTGCAAATTCAATTTTGCAGCCTTTTCATGCTTATATATCATCTTTATCAGGGCATGTATCTATATTATAAGCAATACCATCTTTGTCTTTACCATGAATACAACCTATCTCAACCACCAAAGCTTCTGCTGGGGCATTTGGGCATTTGTTTTTTCTATTAGAAACACCATCTTAATTGGCAACTTTCATTTTGCTAAAGTTATAGGTGAATCCAATAGAGTGAAACCAAGCTTGATCAAAACTGAAACTAGCATTATTACTCGGGCCACTTTCTGAGAAATCATTATTGGTCCACATATAGTTTGATTGAAGGTTCAAACCAATTTTTTCGGTAATCGCAACATTCAATCCAAATCCTATTGGAACAGCAAATTCATAAATAGCTGATTTGTCAGAACCATTTATCCCGAATTGATCGTTGCTGAAAGGCATACTCACGCGTCTAATACCAACACCTGCTGTTAAGTAAGGAACAAATCTGGCTTTTTCATTCGCTAAGAATTTCCACCTGGGAGTGAAATCTAAACCAAGAGTAGTTCTGTAAAAGCTATTACTTGGTTTCATATCTTTAAAATATCCCCATTCACCTGCATAACCTCTAAGAGACAAATCAAAATCTTTG
>CANHJJ010000099.1 GCA_947460565.1 Bacteroidota bacterium | reverse complement strand
CTCAATGGCTTCGTTTATTGATTTTACAGTTTTGTCGATGTTGCGCACCTCTCCTCTAATCACGCCTAAGCTTTCAGCTTTGCCCATGCCCAACACTTCTATTTTGCCAAACTCGTTACGTTTACCAACAATGGCACAAACCTTTGTGGTTCCGATATCTAAGCCAACTATTACTGCATCGTTTTGCATTTTTTTTATAATTTATTTCTTACAAATTACTTGTCCTTTGTACTTGATATTGATGCTCGAATATTTGTTCCAACCTACTCTGTTTAAGCCTTCTTTATAGAAAACGAACAATTTTTCAAACTTCTCATCTCCTTCTTCCGCATTTCCAAAAAGGATGATGTGATTACCCACTTTTGGTATCAATATAAACTCATTATCCCTTGTTACAAATATCTGCTCTATTTGTGCTTTCCAGAATTCGTGTTTATCAACATATGAAGCAATTTTGTACAATTGGTGTCCTATATATGAGTACACGCTATCGTGGTTTTTGTACCTTTCGAAAATATTGCCATTGGCCACCAAAACCCTACTGGTAAATTGCATTGAAAGAGGTACTTTAATTCCAGTTTTGTCGATATAAAATGAACTGTTGTCGAACCTGTAAACCCGCAATAGTGGCTCTCTTTGTTCGATTTTTATGTTCAGATTGCCCTTCATGTCATGATACACTTTGGCATTTCGGATGTACCTATTAGTTAATAGTTTTAGCTCCATGTTATCGGCATCAATTTCGTCCGCAGTGCTTCCAACTATGTTTCTGTTGAGACCTGTTTTTCTGATTTCTTCAAGTACTTTTTGTCTATTGAAGAATTGCACATTTTCAGGAATGATTTTGATGTTTACCTTCTCTATTTCTTTGTCATCTAAATTTCGATTGACATAGATTAATGATATCAGCAAACCGCACAGCATGGAAGACCAGAATAATAGTATTCCGATTTTCTTTATGATGCGCAGGGTTTTATCATTAAATAGTTTCATTTATTACGATAGGATATCCTTGATGGGTTGCACTAGTAAATCAATGTCACCTGCGCCTAGTGTGCAAAATACCTTCGGCTTTGATTGTCCTAACATGTCCAAGAGTTCTTGTCTGCCCACTAAGTGTTTTTTGCTCGTTATCTTATCATAGATAATCTTGGATGTTATACCTTCAATAGGTAGCTCTCTGGCTGGATAAATGTCTAATAAATACACTTCGTCAGCAATAGAAAGGCATTCTGCAAAGCCATCCACAAAGTCGCGGGTACGCGTAAAAAGATGAGGTTGAAAAGCAACGCATACCTTTTCGTCAGGATACATATTTTTTACTGAAGAAATAATGGCTCTTAACTCCTCAGGATGATGTGCATAGTCATCAATAAATATTTGATTATCTGATTTGATAATATATTCAAATCTGCGTTTAACACCTTTAAATCCAAGTAGTGCAGCGCGAAGTTCATCTTCGGTTACACCTAAAAGCAAACAAGCAGCCGAGGCAGCCACAGCATTTTCAACATTATGTAGGCCAGGAATACCTAGTTGAAGTTCAGGTATTTTTTGACCTTTAAAGTGTAAATCAAAATGATAATTGCCCTTTATGATTTGTATGTTGGATGCATAAGCTCCTGCTTCTGATTTTGTTGAGTAGGTGATATAGGGTACACTAAGGTTAGCTATTAAATCCAATTCCTTTTTAATAATAAGGGTACCGCCTTCTACAAGTCTATTTGCATAATCTAGAAAAGATTTTTTCAGTTCATCATGCTCCCCATAGATATCCAAATGGTCAGCATCCGTTGAGGTGATGATAGAAATATATGGATGAAGGGTTAAGAAAGAACGATCAAATTCATCTGCCTCGACAACCATTACAGATTGTTCAATGTTCTCATTCGAATTTTCATTCAAAAGCAAATTTGTATTGTAATTGCTTGATATGCCTCCAAGGAATGCGTTGCAATCTACATGACTTTGTTTGAGTATATGTGCCAATAGGGTAGAGGTAGTTGTTTTTCCATGTGTACCAGCCACACCCACCGTTTTGCTTTGCTCGCTAATTAGTCCTAATACTTGTGAACGTTTTAAGATATTGAATCCATTGTTTTTAAACCATGCCCATTCTTGGTGATTGGCAGGAATTGCAGGAGTTAATACTACCAAACAGTTGTCAGTTGATAGTTGATGGTTGATAGAGATTTTATCTGCCAAATCTTCGTAATGTATATCTATTCCTTCAGCTACCAATTGCTTGGTGAGATTGGTTTCGGTTTTATCATAGCCCATCACCTTTATACCAAGGTGATTGAAATAGCGAGCTATGGCACTCATTCCAATGCCACCAATGCCAAGGAAATACGCGTATTTTATATTTTTAAAATTCATTTCAATTTATTTATTTAACATCCCCCTAACCCCCTTCAAAGGGGGAATACCAACCCGCAAATCCATTATTAATTTTCAAATTCTCACATTTACCCATTCTCACATATAGCTAAAACTTCATCTACAATCCTCTCGGCCGCATCTGGTATAGCAAAGCGACTGATATTATTAATCAGTTCATTTTGCTTTTGTTCATCATTTATTAATGCTAACAACTCATCAATTAACTTAGTTTTTGCTTCCACATCTTTTAACAAAACCGCAGCTTGTTTATCAACCAATGCTATGGCATTTTTGGTTTGATGGTCTTCAGATACATTGGGTGATGGTACCAATATCACGGGCTTCTTCACTTGTGCCAACTCCGCAATAGATAAGGCCCCAGCCCTTGAGATAACAATATCTGCAGCTGCATAAGCCAAATCTATTTCATAAATGAATTGTTGAATGTTAAATGTTGTATGTTGAATTGAACTTGCTTTTGAAAAGTTCTTACCTGTTTGCCAAATTACATTCACATTGGCTTCTTTAAGCTTATCAATGCCTTCGAAAATGCTTTCATTTATGGTTCTTGCGCCAAGGCTTCCTCCAATTATCAGGATGGTTTTTTTGCTTGGATCCAATTTAAAGAATGAAAGGGCCTCAGGTCTTTTACCCGAAATGTCAAGCAAATCCTGCCTGATGGGATTGCCTGTTTTTATAATTTTGTTTGATGGGAAAAATCTTTCCATACCATCATATGCTACACAAATAGTGTTCACCCTATTTTTTAATATTTTATTCGTAATACCTGCGTATGAATTTTGTTCATGAATTAAAGATGGTATTTTTTTCATGGTGGATGCATAAAGCATGGCCCCACTGGCATAACCTCCAAATCCAATAGCCACATCAGGTTTGAAGCTTTTCAAGATACCCAATGATTTAAAAACACTGCTTATTACTTTGAATGGGAAGAGTAAGTTTTTAGTAGATAAACTCCTTTGTAATCCACTTATCCATAAGCCAACAATCGGATAGCCTGCCTTGGGCACTTTTTCCATTTCCATTCTATCACTCGCACCCACAAATAGAAACTCAACTTGGTTGTTAAGTCTTTTTTGCAGGGCTTGCGCAACTGCTATGGCTGGATAAATATGACCTCCAGTTCCTCCACCACTTATTATTACTTTTAGTTTTTTCATTTTACTAATAGCATTTACTTGCTAGCCTATTGCTACACAATTTCTGATAATTCGTTTATTTTATTGCTTTTTACCTCTTCCTTAATATCTAAGCTTTCCTCACCTTCTTCAATATGTCGGCTTACACTCATGATAACTCCAAATGCCAAACTTGTGAAGAAGATAGATGTTCCACCCTTACTCACTAAAGGTAGGGTTAGTCCAGTTACGGGAAATAGATTGACTGCCACGGCCATATTTATCAATGCTTGTAAAACTAAGGCAAAGCTTAATCCTACTGCTATCAGTGCCCCAAATGCTTGTGGAGATTTAAGGATAATGCGCATGGCTCGGTATAAGAAGAATAAATATAGCATCAATAATGCAATAGCTCCAATAAAACCATATTCTTCTGCTATGATGGCATAGATAAAATCTGAATAAGCTTCAGGAAGAAAATTTCTTTCAGTGCTATTTCCAGGAAGTTTTCCAAACACACCACCAGAGGCAATGGCTATTTTTGCATGGTCATTTTGGTAGGTTACATCAGGGTCGTTTTGAGGTGGTTTGCTAAAGTTCTCAATCCTATGTTTCCATGTTAAAAACCTTGCTACATGTTGCAAGTATTTTTCTGGCGTATTCATCACCACAAGCACCATAATGCTTAGCATTACACCCAATACCAAGGTTAAAATACCTAAATGTTTTAAGCTCACTCTACCAATGAACATAACCAATAAACAAGTTGAAAATAGCACTGCTGCCGTTGAAAAGTTCTCTGGAGCTATTAACGCACAGGTTAGAGATACATGTATGAGTATAGGTAAAAATCCTTTTTTGAAGTCTTTGATTTCATCTTGTTTTTTTGCTAAAGTGCGGGTTACATATAAAATGATTGCCACCTTTGCAAAATCGGAGGATTGCACTGTAAAGCCCATTAAGCCAATCCACCTTCTGGCACCATTTATCTCAACGCCAAAAATCAATGTGTACATTAATAGGGCGTATGATACATACAAGAGAAACCTTGAAAGCGCCATGAAATTTCGATAATGGAATGAATGAACAGTCAACATTATGCCAAATCCCATAATGAGGTAAAAGCACTGTGTGAATAAATAAGACTCCGTGTTGCCTCCCGATTTTTTGTAAGCTAAACCGCTTGTAGAGCTGTACACAGCAAGCAGACCCCAAACCGACAAGGCTAAAATAATCAGCCACATTAATTGATCCCCACGAGGTTTTATGTTATTCCAAAATTGGTTCATTCCTTAATTTATAAATGTTGAATGATCTTATTATTTATAGTCGTCATTGCGAACAAAGTGAAGCAATCAAAAGAGATGGCTTCGTACCTCACCATAACTAAGGCTGCTATTGCCCTTGCAGGCGTCCTCGCCTGCAAGATTTTTATATAGGAGATGTTGGCGGTGACGCCAACATCTCCTATTCAGCATTCGAGGTTTAATAGTCCTGATTAAAGATTACGTACCGCAGTCTTAAACTGTCTTCCACGGTCTTCGTAGTTCTTAAACAAATCAAAACTAGCGCAAGCAGGAGATAGCAATACCGCTTCGCCTTGTTTAGCTAATTTGAATGCCACATGAACTGCTTCTTGAGCACTTGTTGTGTTTAGTATCATGTCTACATCTTTGCCAAAAGCTTCATGTATTTTATGATTGTCTAATCCCATACAAACAATAATACGTACCTTGTCTTTTACAAGTTCTTTTAGCATAGTATAGTCATTCCCTTTGTCGGTGCCGCCAGCAATCCAAACAACAGGTTTGTCCATACTTTCTAATGCATACCATGCAGAGTTTACATTGGTTGCTTTTGAGTCGTTGATGAATTCGACACCACGAACCATCGCTACTTTTTCAAGACGATGTTCTACATTTTGGAAATTCGTAAGTGCTTCGCGAATAGCATCTTTTCTGATGTTGAATACCTGCCCCACAATAGCCGCAGCCATTGAGTTGTAAGTATTGTGTTTGCCTCTTAGGGCTAATTCTGAAGTTAACATAGTGTATGGATTTGATTGATTGATTTCTGTTTTAATTTTGATGCTATCATCATCTAAAAAGGCACCTAAAGCCAATTCGTTGTTTATTGAAAATGGTATCTTTTTAGCTTTTATATCTTCACTTAACATCTGTTTATTTATTATCTCATCATCCGAACAATAAATGAAATAATCTTTCTCAGTTTGATTTCTGGTAATTCTAAATTTTGAGTTGATATAGTTTTGAATATCGTATTCGTAGCGGTCTAAATGGTCTGGTGTGATGTTTAACAATATGGCTATTTCAGCCTTAAAGTCATACATATCATCCAATTGAAAACTACTTAGTTCTAATACATAATAGTCGTGTTCTTCAGTAGCTACTAATCTTGCGAAGCTGGTTCCAATATTTCCTCCGCAGCCTACATTTAATCCCGCTTGAAGCATCAAATGATAAATGAGAGAAGTGGTGGTAGTTTTGCCGTTGGTACCTGTTATGCAAATTTTAATGGCATTGGTATAACGTGAAGCAAATTCAATTTCACTAATGATGTGAATTCCTTTTGAACGAATTTTTTTGATGAGTTCATTTTTCTCAGGAATACCAGGACTTTTAATAATTTCATCTGCATTCAGAATAAGTTCTTCTGTATGCTGTTTTTCTTCATAAGCAATGCCATACTCGTTTAATTCCTCTTTGTATTTTTCAGGAATAAGTCCAGCGTCAGACACCAACACATCATAGCCTTTTTGTTTGGCTAGTATGGCTGCACCTGTTCCGCTTTCACCGCTACCGAGTATAACGAGTCTTTTCATTTTTTTTTGTTAAGAGTTCTTTTTTTATTTGTTTTAAACCCACCCCTTACCCCTCCAAGGAGGGGAATAATTTCATCAACAATTCAACTTTATCCTATTTTACATTTTCAAATTGTCACTACCTTACTTTTAAAGTAATGATGGTTACAATGGCCAACATTATTCCAATAATCCAAAAGCGGGTAACGATTTTTGATTCATGGTATCCTGATTTTTGATAGTGATGATGTAAAGGAGACATTTTGAAAATTCTTTTGCCTTCTCCATATTTCTTCTTAGTGTATTTGAAGTAAGATACTTGCATGATTACACTGATGTTTTCAACTAAAAATATTCCGCATAGAATAGGTAT
>CANHJJ010000098.1 GCA_947460565.1 Bacteroidota bacterium | reverse complement strand
TGTTGGGTTGACATCCCCATATCATTGCCCAATTCCGTTTAAAAGGAAATTCAAAAGTCAACATTATTCTATAAAATAAAAAATAGGTATTATTGCAAACAGAGTGGATAGCTCTTAAATTAGTCAACCATTTTCAGGACGATGCAAAACCACTAAAAACCATTGGCTTTAATACCCTATATTTGCACCACAAATAGAAGTAATGATAAGCATATACCACAACAACCGATGCAGCAAAAGCCGCGACTCGCTTGCCATATTAAACGAACAAAATATTGATTTTAAAGTAATCGAATACCTGCAGAATCCCCCTACTGCAAAGCAACTTAAAACAATTCTAAAAAAGCTGAAACTAAAACCTTACGAACTGATAAGAAAAAGTGAAGTGCTATTTAAAACTGAATATAAAGACAAAGACTTGAGTGATGATGAATGGATTGAAGTGATGATAAACAACCCTGTACTTATTGAAAGACCTATTATAGTAAATGGAAACAAAGCGGTGATTGGTCGGCCGCCTGAAAAGGTTTTGGAAATTCTGTAATTGCTATCAACTCCGCATTTTTGTCAACCCGCATTTCGCATCTATTCCTCTTCGCTTGGATAATCATCCACACCCGTGATGTTATCAAAATGACTGATATCCGGCTCGCCTAATAGAAATAGTAGCTCTTGGATTTCTTTTTGCTTTTGGGTTTTGGCAAGCTTTTCATAAGCTCCAGTGAGGTTGCGCAACACACGTTTTACGATATCCAAATTACTACAAGGTTCAAAGAATTCAACCTTGGCTTCAATGGATATTTGTTTAAGGAATTGCTCTAAATTGAGCTTTGAAAATATAGCTCCTCCATTAAAAGCATTGATATAAAACAACACCGTTCCTTCTTTAGGATTAAGGGCTTTTTGCACTTGATTGAAGCGGTTGTTAAAGTCAGGATCTGCCTCCACTTCTTTATAGGCCAACACAAAATGTTGTGGTAAATTCACCCCAAAGATAGGAAGGTTTAGTCTTTGAGCTACCAACATATACACCACTGCCAACATTATGGGATTGCCCCGTTTCGATTCTAGTACTTGATTGATAAATGAATTGGAAGGGTCATGGTAGTTATCGGTATTACCTTTATAGGCATTGACTTGATACATCACATAATTGATGATGCGTGTCTTTTCAAATGGGGTGAAATCATATTGCATCTCAAGCCAAATATCCATGCGGATTTTGTCAATCTCATTGGATAATGTTTGTTTATCTAATATAGGAAATCTATATTTAGCAATCAAATACACGCCATGAAGTAAGTCTTGGTCTTCGCTATGCAGCCAAACTTTAAACTCCTCTTTTAATTTACGAAATTGAATACGATGGATAACATTCTCAATCCTTTGCTGGTGCGTGACATCTTTGCTAAACTCCCATTGATTTTCGAGCACTGGAATAACCTCAGCACCCAATTCGAGCAGCTTACCCTCAACATGGGTTACAATCTCACGGTCATCATCTTCCAATAAGGCAATAAGTGATATAAGCTCTGTCGAATTCAAGTCTGATTTGAATTTTTATAGGTGCAATATAAAATTATTATTTAGCAGATTTTTTAGCAGCGGTCTTCTTTACAGCTGTTTTTTTAGCTGCCGTTTTCTTGGTAGCCGTTTTCTTAGCCGCTACTTTTTTAGGAGCTGTTTTATTGGCAGCTTTGGATGCACTTGGCACTTTCACCAATTTCATTGCCGATTCAAAAGTGATGTCTTCAGCTTTAGATCCTTTAGGCAATTTATAATTGTCTTTTCCATAAGCCAAATAGATTCCCCAACGGCCATTCAATACCTTTAGGTTTTCGTCTTCAGGAAATACTTTCACCAATTTGTTAGCTTCAACAATTCGCTTCTCGTCTATCAACACAATGGCTCTATCTAAATCAATGGAGAACACATCATCTGTTTTAGGTATGCTCACAAACTTGCTATCGTGTATCAAATACGGTCCAAACTTACCAATAGATGCCTTGATGTCTTTGTCTTCATATTGACCTACTATACGCGGCAATTTGAATAACTCAATTGCTTCTTCAAGGGTAATGGTTTCAGTTAACTGACCACTGCGAAGGCTTGCATATCTTGGTTTTTCAGGATTCTCATCGGTAGCATTTTCACCTATTTGGGCAAATGGTCCATAACGACCTACCCTAACACTTACATTTTTACCTGTAACAGGGTCAACACCCAATAGTCTTTCTGCATTTTGACGTTCTGCAGTTTCGTTGGTTTTGGTTACTTCACTATGGAATGGAGAATAGAATTTTGCTATCATCTTATTCCATACCAATTGACCACGGGCTATCTTATCAAACTCCTCCTCTACACTGGCTGTAAAGTTATAGTCCATGATATTTTCAAAGTGTTTAGATAAGAAATCTGTTACCACCATGCCAATATCACTTGGGAAAAGTTTTGATTTTTCAGTTCCGTATTTTTCAGTTTTTACTTCTTTACTAATTTCGTTTTTAGCCAAAGTAAGCACAGTGAAATTTCTTTCTTTACCATCTCTGTCTTCTTTGATTACATAACCACGTTTTTGCACTGTGCCAATGGTTGGCGCATACGTTGAAGGACGGCCGATGCCTAGTTCCTCAAGCTTCTTCACCAAACTTGCTTCCGTGTATCTTGCTGAGGCTTTGGTATATCTTTGTGTGGCTTCAATTTCGTTCAACAATAAGTTTTCACCTACTTTTAAAGGTGGTAACATTTTGCTGTTTTCTTCATCTCCATCCTCATCAGTGCTCTCTAAATACACTTTCAAAAATCCATCAAACTTTAATACTTCACCTGAAGCCACAAGCACATCAGGCAAGGTGCTAATAGCTATAGTAGCAATGGTTCTTTCCAATTGTGCTTTGCTCATTTGACTGGCAATGGCACGTTTCCATATCAAATCATACAAGCGTTTTTCTTGAGGTGTGCCTTCTACTTCATTGTTTTCAAAATAGGTGGGACGAATGGCCTCATGTGCTTCTTGTGCACTGTCGTTTTTAGTGGTGTATCTGCGTGGATTGCTGTAATTGCCACCATAGTTTTGGGTGATGGTTTCTTTAGCGTTAGTAATGGCCAACTCACTTAAGTTTACCGAGTCGGTACGCATATATGTGATAAATCCATGTTCGTATAATTTTTGAGCAATGCTCATAGTGGTAGTTACACCATATCCTAGTTTCCTACTAGCTTCCTGTTGTAAGGTAGAGGTGGTAAATGGCGGTGCAGGCGACTTTTCAGCAGGTTTTACTTCCAAGTTTTTGATGGTAAAATCAGCACCTTTACATTTCTCCAAAAAGGCTTGCGCCTCAGCTTCTGTGGCAAATCTTTTTCCTAATTCACCCTCCATAGTCTTGCCACCCACATTAAACTTTGCAACTATTTTATAAGCCGAAGTCACATTGAATGAATTGATTTCTCTTTCTCTATCAACAATTAAACGCACCGCTACCGACTGCACTCGACCTGCTGAAAGGCTTGGTTTTACTTTGCGCCACAACACAGGGCTCAATTCAAAACCCACTAATCTATCCAATACCCTGCGGGCTTGCTGAGCATCCACAAGGTGCTTGTCTATGTTTCTTGGATTCTCAACTGCTCTTAAAATAGCAGGTTTGGTAATTTCATGAAAAACAATGCGCTTGGTCTTTTTTGCATCCAATCCCAATGCCTCGCTAAGATGCCAACTAATGGCTTCCCCCTCGCGGTCCTCATCGGATGCTAACCAAACCATTTCTGCTTCCTTGCTTAGTTTTTTAAGCTCGCTAACAACGGCTTTCTTATCTTCGCTTATCTCATAATGTGGTTGAAAATTATTCTTAATATCTATGGCATCATCCCCTTTTGCTAAATCGCGGATATGTCCATAGCATGACCTAACGGTAAAATCTTTTCCCAAAAATTTCTCTATTGTTTTCGCCTTCGCTGGTGACTCTACTATTACTAAATTCTTTGTCATGTTGCAATTATAAGTTCTTAAAAACTAAATTTGTTAGCGCTGCAAAAGTGTAAATTAATTTCAAAAACAACGAGATTATTTACAAACAGTTGGTTTTTAGTGTTTTTATTACAATTAACAATCTTCTTTGGTTGTCAAAAGTAATTTCAAAGCCCTTTTTACAGTGAAAAAAATTAGCATCAAATATCTATCTCATGGCTTGCACAAAACGGGCGGATACCGCTATGAGCAATTTTTATTTGATAAAATTTGCGAGCAGTACCGAAAAAAAAATTACCAAGTACAAGCTCACTCAATACGAAAAGTAAAATTCTACAAAAGTTTTTTTCAACATCTTTATTTATTCTTTTGGGCAAATGTTAAGGCACATGCCAACATAAATATAGTTGTTTCAAGATTGGCATTGCCTTCCTTGCTTAGAAATCTTTTTACCCATAGAAAGGTATTTATTGTATGGCACAACTATGATAAAAATGAAGCCAAGTCATTTGCATTGAAATGCTATTATAAATGTTTGTTTGGAATACTTAGAAATTTTCATTTAAAAAATATTCAGATTATCACCGGTGCAAATTATTGGGTTGATTTCTTTAGCCAAAAAATCAATCACAAAAACAAAGTCAGCTATTTCCCCAATTTGTTTGATACCCATTTTTACAAAACATTTCAAACAAAGCAAAAGCATAATCAAATACACCTAGGACAATGGCATCCTAAAAACGATACAGCCATTTTTCAATTGGCAGAGAAACTCCATCATAATGGTTTTACTTGTTACTTCAGCAGTTTGGATGCTTATCAAGCCAGACAAGAGACTTACTATTCAATCAAGCATTTTGAAAGCTTTGAAAACTATTTACAATGTATGGCTGAGAGTGAATATACCCTTGCCTTTACGCAATTAAATGAAGGTTGGAACCGCCTAGCACATGAGAGTATTTTGGTTGGCACAAGTGTAATAGGATTTAACAAGGCAGGTTTAGGAGAATTGCTTCAATTATCAAATAGCTTCATCGTAAACTCAATGGATGAAGCCTTCGATATCATTATCAAAAAGCAACACAATCAAGTCCATGATGATTTTATTCAAAGTTTTGATAAAGGAAAAAGTGAAGTTTATTTAGCAAAACTGATTTGAAATACATATTTTGTTTTAGTTATTGGCAAGCACTTTCAAACACAAAACAGATGTCCTTAGCACGAGGGCCGTCACCCTAAGCGCAGCCAAAGGGTCTGAGTTGGATAACGAGAATACCGGAGGAAATATTTGAGATTAGTGATAGTTTACTCAATGTAACTAAATGCCTTGTTACAATCGCTTTCAACATTGGGTCGTTCTCGACTCCGCTCGAACTGACAACAGGTGATTTCAAAAACTGAATTTATTCCGCTCGCGAAGCCCGATTTTCGCAGTGCTGTGCAAAAAGATTTCAAGCATTGGTTTGTGCAGCCTTATAGGTTTTGCCATGTGAAACGGGATAAGCCAAGAGGCAAAACATAAGCAGCGGCAAGGAGAAATCTTTTTGTTCGAAATGTCCATTGAGCGGAGCCGAAATGGCGTTTCGACTCCTCTTAACGACCATATGGCAACTTGATTCCGATTCCGATGCATCGGAACGGAAGAAACTCTTTTTCCCGATTCATCGGGATTTTGGAGTCATCAAAAGGTAGAAGAAAAACAATTAGATAAACGATGATTTAACCGAGGGCTAAAAAAATCAAGTTATGAAAATCTAAATATACTTACAGGCGAAGACGCTTGTAAGGACAGAATACGAAAGAGTTACAAACCCTTTCTTCATTTTAAATCCTTAATCACCCATGCTATTATCTAGCTTAAAAGAATCTAAGGATAGTTGATACTCAAAACACAAAGATTCAATATCATTTCAAGATAGATTTTCCTGACCCAATGGTCATTTGCAGCAATCCGTTTCCAAGGTAATTCGATGTTATTTTGAATCCTTTTAAGAATATACCAATTTGAATAAAACTAGAACTTAAAAAAAATTACATTTGCGCCCCATGAGTGAAAAACCTTTAATTTTAGTGTCGAATGACGATGGTATTACCGCACCCGGTATTCGTACTTTGGTAGATGCCGTTAAACATCTTGGCGAAGTAATAGTAGTAGCTCCCGATAGCCCGCAAAGCGCTATGGGGCATGCCGTAACCATCAGCCGCCCCCTGCGTTTAGAGAAAACCAACCTATATGGAGATATTGTTTCATACCAATGTAGCGGCACCCCTGCTGATTGTGTAAAATTAGCCGTAGATAAAGTGATGCACCGCAAACCCGATTTATTGGTTTCTGGAATCAACCATGGCTCAAACTCATCCATCAATGTGATATACAGTGGCACCATGAGTGCTGCAGTAGAAGGGGCCATTGAAGGCATTCCAGCTGTAGGTTTCTCCCTATGTGATTTTTCGTATGATGCTGATTTTACGCTAGCCAAGAGAGTTGCCAGAAAAATTGCGTCCGATATTTTAACCAATGGTTTGCCTAAAGGCGTTTTGCTAAATGTGAATGTGCCTAAAATAGACGAATCAGAATGGCAAGGTTTTAAAGTGTGTCGCCAAGCCAATGCCAAGTGGCAAGAAGAGTTTGATGAAAGACAAGACCCTAATGGCCGCAAATACTATTGGCTCACGGGCAAATTTGTAAACTACGACCAAGGTGAAGATACTGACGAATGGGCTTTGGCCAATAAATATGCATCGGTGG
>CANHJJ010000097.1 GCA_947460565.1 Bacteroidota bacterium | reverse complement strand
CTAAATGTATGCGAAGTGATGTTACCAGTTGAAGAATCTAATGCCGAGCCCGCATCTCCAAAATGCCATTTGAATAAATTTGCATTGCTCATATTGCTTGTAAAAGACACTGTTTTAGAACAAGTACTTGCCACAAAATCAAATGAACCTGTAGGAGCATTTTGGATATTGATAACTTGGCTTAAAGTATCAGAGCATGATCCATTCATTACCACCAATTGAAGGGTGTGAACACCTGCTGTTGCAGCAAGAATACTATCATTAGACAAATTGCTTACCAAGTTTCCATCAAAATACCAAGCACGTGATGATTGATTAGTTGATAGGTCATTCATCTTTATGATATTGGTACAAGCTGCAATGGTATAGTTGAAATTGGCTTTTGGTAAAGCTAAGTTCCAACCTTGAGGGGCTCTTACGATAAATGAATAGGTACTTAAACAAGATGAACCGTTTGATGCCGTTAAGGTAACTACATAATTTCCTGCCACTGCATAGGCATGTGTTGCATAATAGTCATGACCTAAAGGCGAACCATCACCAAAATCCCAAACAAATTCAGAACCACCCATAGTGGTATTATTAAAGTGGATTGAGTTATTGCAAGTTATCGTATCATAAGTCAAAGATATTTGAGGTATGTGCGCAAGTGTTGTGTTGATGCCATTATCGGTTGAATCTATACAACCATTTGCTCCAATGGCATATAACTTAATGAAGTACCAACCTTGGTTGTTATAGGTATGATTGAATGAAGAATCATTGTTTTCTTCAAATCCACCATCACCATAAGACCAAATATTAGAAACTGCGTTTGTTGTGTTGTTAGTTATTGTAGCAGTCATTCCACAATGTGTAATCGCAGTAAATGCAGCAGTAGGTGAAGGCAAAACCTCAACTGTATTGAAGTAGCTATCTCTGCAACCATTGCTTCCTATGGCTGTTAATTTAACTGTGTACAAACCAGGTGCATTGTATTTTTTATTGTAGATGAAGGTATTGCTGGTATTGGTATTACCATCACCAAAATCCCATTCGTATGAAGTATTGTAACCTCCGCCAATAAACACGGAAGTATTGTTAAAGTCGAAGCTATTACCTGCCAAACATTGTTTTTGCTTGTTGATGCTGAAACTTGCAACGGCACCGCTTGTATTACCTGTGATGTTTAAAGTTTGTGTGGCTGTATCATAACAATTGCTTGCTGATTTGGCGACTAACTTAACGGTGTAGTTTCCAGCAGTTGGGAAGCTATGGCTTACATTGGCTTGATTGACAATTGAACCATCACTAAATATCCATTGTAATGAAACAGCATTAATTGATGTACTATTGAAAGTAAAGTTCTTCACACAAGTTCCGCTGTTAAGCGAATAAGCAAATGAGGCTATTGGTGCTGTGCCTGTTGAATTTACTATTACCGTTTTAAGTAATGTATCAGGACAACCTTGCAAATTTTTGGTTATTAAACGCACATTGTAGCTGCCATCAACTGCATAGGTATGAGTTGGAGAAGCAGAAGCGCTCAGAGCAGTTCCCAATGGTAATATCCCAAAATCCCATTCATACGTATTTCCATTTAATGACAAATTATTAAATTTTACTGTTTTGCTGCATCCAATTCCATCTCCATTGAAAACCGCTATAGGATTAGGGTCTATGGTAAAACTATGCCTAATGGTATCAGAACACCTTCCATTGTTTCTTGCAATCAAGGTAACCGTATAGGTGCCTGGCACATTGCCATTACCTGGGTTAAATACCCTTGAAAAAGTTGAGGTAGAATTGGTACAATAACTACCATTGCCAAATATCCATTCATAATCAGTAGCATTTATAGAGGTATTTGTGAACTCAACAATTCCGCCACATTTTTTAGTATACGTAAAAGATGCAGTTGGGTTCCCAACAAATACTGATTTACTCAGCGAATCTTTACACCCATAAACATTGTAAACTAATAATTTGATTACAAAATTGCCAGTTGTAGTGTAGTTTTTAGCAGGAGGTGTAAACAAGTTCGATGTTGAGGCATCACCAAAATTCCATAAAGTGCTGAAGGTACCTTGACTTTGTATTGAATTGTTTGTTAATACAAAACTATTATTAATACTACATTGAGAAGGGTTGTTAATGTCGAAATATGCTTTTGGTTCTGGTGATAATGAAATAGTAACACCTAAGCTGCTGTCAGATTTACAACCGCCAACATCTGAGGTAACCGCTATATAAACACCTGCTGAATCAAGTACATAAGTTGGGTTTGTAGCGCCTGATATAGCAATGCCATTATGATACCATTGGTATGCATATGCCGCAGTACTGGTAAGCGTGGTCGTATGACCCGGACATAAATTTATATTACCTGATATAACAGGTGTGCTTACATTACACTTATACCCTGCATCAATGGTAGGATTGATTCTACCAATACCTCCATTGATTAAATCCATCACAATTACTGGGCTGAATCCAGTTCCTGCATTAGCATCACTATTTCCGTTTATACCAGCAGTTCCATTTGCAGTAGTAAGTATTTTGGTGCTAACGCTTGTTGGGAATTTTACTTTATAGTTTCCAATTTGGTCAATTACAAAATTGTAATAACCTGGATTTCCATTGGTATCATTTGCAGTAACAGTTGAATCAAATAAGACATATGAACTTCCGTTGTCTTTATATAAATAAACTTTTTCACCATTGATTCCATAAGAAGCAGGTTCGTCTTGAAGACCATTTTTATTATCGTCAAACCAAATATAATTACCAAGAGAACCAATTACATAAAAGCCTGCATCAATGGTTGTATTGTCTTTATCTTGTCCTGTTCCACTTGCGTTGATGGTTACTAATCCACTATTTCCAGTGCCCAGCTCAGCGTCATTATTACCATCCGTTTGTGATCCTTGGTTTACAACAGGTGATTGCACAAAGAAGCTATAATTGGTCTGAAAATTCACATAGTATTTGCCACTTGCTAACTCTACAAACTTATAGTAGCCTGGATTGCCAAAAAAATCATTTGAAGATATGGTAGAATCTAATAAAATATCATCCCCACCACCCATTGCATTATTTGGACCTGCGCCATAAAGATATACTTTTAATCCATTTAGTCCCATATTTGAAGCCTCATCTTGCAAGCCGTTTTTATTGGCATCAATCCAAACATAGTTGCCTATTGAGCCTAAAATTGGCAAACAACTTGTTTTCATACCCACCATAATTGGAGTGGTTGGTAGCAATTGGCTATTGTCATCTGCTCTTTTAATTTGATACATGATCGAATTGTTCATCAATTTGTTTATTGGTACCCCAACAGGCGCGCGCATTGGCCAAGTCAAAACAATACTATCAAGAGGGGCTATGATAGAAGATCTTGTAATCTTAATGGCTTTTACCTTTGTAATATCTATTGGAGGTGTCGTGCTCCAATTAGGTGCTGAGCATCCACTAGGGTTAAAGGCAGGGGTAAAATCAGTATAGCAAGGATTGTTTATAATAGAATAATAAACGGTTGAGTTAGGATCGCTAATAGTAACAGGTCCAACCAAGTTTGCAAACCATTCTGAACCTCTAATGTCTCCAATAAATGGAAATACATCTGCAAGCACTAAATCCTTAGCACCAACATTACCTTGGTTTATCAATGAAATTTTATAGTTTACTGAACCGCCTTCTTGGGCCAATGCAACTGATGGGTAGTAAACGAAATTTGGATCACAACCACTTTGTCCTTTATATGCCCTTAATGCGGCTGAGCTAATAACAGTAGCTATGCTCGTGCTGGTTGTTTGACCATTTGGCATCAAGGCATTGCTGCTATTAAATTTCATTTTGTTTGGAATACTTCCTGCAACGGTTCCTGGCTTTATCCTGGCTCTTAAGAAAACATAATAAGTGCTGCCAGGCGTTAATGTACCTAAATTCCAATACAAAGCATTACCATTTACTGTAGGAGTTATTGGTGTATTACTCGTGTTTTCTCCATTAGTGCCAAAAGTTGAACTTCGTGTAATATAAGTTAGTTTGTTATCTAATGTGTCAAACAATTCAACATCAGTGGCATTCACATTACCTCCTAATTGAACACTAAATCTATAAATAATGGTATCACCACCATTAAAATTGCTGGATGTGTTTCTTATAGATTTAGTTGGCGTGTTGAAGACCGGCTGAGCGATAAGTATTTCAGCACTTCCACTGCAATTGCTATATGAAAAAGTGGTTCCATTGTAATAATAATTTCCGCTTGAGTTATTTGTTACAACCGTTCCATCATCCCCTAAATTGCTTGGAAGATATGTGGTTCCCTCAGTGATTGCACTTCCATCTTTTGCACCTTGTGCAGCTGTTCTGGCATCACCACAGTAGCTGAAACTTTGGGTAGCACCAATAGGCAAATGTCCAGTTATTGTAAAATTAACTTGTGTAATATATTCACCTGAAGGTAATGAAATAGTTAGGCTTAATCCACCACCAATACTGGTTGAATCATAAGTTCCTTGTGTAACAAAACCATTTAAATTAGTTGCGTATCTAACCAAAACTTCGGCTTGAGATTTTCTTCCCAATCCGTCAAACATTTGGTTAACTCTAATAACATTCATGTTGATGTTTTTGTCAACATCATAGGTTAAAGTCACACTGTCCAATTCTGTATTACCAGAGTTGAACCAACCATTTCCAAATGAGTTACATGTTGTACCTGCTATAATATGTTTGTTTAACCAACTTGCAGTAGCTGCGCTTATTCCGCCACCAGAGCAAGCTGCACCTGGGGTAGGGGTTTGAATGTTAAAGCAAACATTACCAATTTTAGTAGATGATGCATACGTTCCAATAGGTAAAACAGGAATGCTTCCTGACAAATAAGCTTTATTGCAAGCTGATGAACCAATGCTGTAGGTAGGTGTATTATACTTGACTACCACATAGGCTGATGAACTATAATTTGTTGTTAATTGTGATGTGGTAAAAGTCCATGTTATGGTTCTGTGAATATTATCATAAACAGGCCCACTAGTGCCACTAAATGCTGTAGCTTCTATATAAGTTGTTCCAATTGGCAATGTATCAACAATTGTTGGGTTGTTTAATATAAGTGCTCCGCTGCCTGAAGAGCTTGAACCAATATTTATTTTAAAAATGGAAATATCGTTAATGGCCCCACCTGAACTTAGTACTTTTCCGACATTGAAATTATTGGCAGCTAAAGCCGTTACGTTTATTACATTACTCAAAACAGGTCCTGTGCTTGTATCAGGTAAGTTTATATTATTTGCTGCATCAATTGATGTAACCAAATCAGGGGCATAGTTATTAGGAGTAGTTCCATTAATATACTTGAACTTTATTTGTAACTGTCCCGTGCTACCTGCTGGTATTGGATTTACAAAAGTAACAGTGATTGTATTTGTTACTGGATTATAGGTAACACTGCTTACTTGTGAAGTACTAAATGAAACAGAATTACTAAAATTGCTGACATCAAATGGCTCAAGATTTTGAGGTAAAGACATAGTTGCAACCACATTTTGACCATTGGTTGTTAAACTCGAAACCTGATAATTCAGGGTGTAAATAAATTGGTTTCCTGTGTTAATTGAAGACACATTAGAGGAGCCGACAACCATTAACTGAACAGAAGCCTTAGATTGGACTGCCATAAATACCAAAAGCAGGGTGATTACCATGCATATTTTTTTGGAAAATGCTATAAAGTTTTTGCAGACATTTTCTGATTGTTTAATACGTTTCATAATGTTTGGTTTTCTTTTTATTGACATTCTTTAATTACACAAAATGTTACCAAGCCTTCTTTGCTAAGTCCTATTATTGCTTTACAAGCACTTGAACTTATGCTCAGGTTATATTGAAAGATTGATTGTTGGATTTTGAAGTTAGGCTCGCCTAATAGGTTAATTAACTCATCGGAGGTAGTAGCTTCGTTTGTGTTTCCTTTTGCATCTATACTTGTAATCAAATGTTTTATTTGATCAAATAGTAGGATTCTATCCTGTCCTGGACTTGATTTGAAGTTGCTTATGTTTGTTAAATCGCTTGCTGTTAGCTTTGAATCCTTTTCACTGTGTGTTTGCGAATAACCCTTGCTCGACAGAAGCACTGTGAAAGCTAAAAAGCAAATAAACTGAATAGTAATTTTTAAATGAGGAAATGAATTCTTTTTCATAGCACTTAGGTTTACTTGCGTTTGAGCAAAGCCTAAGCCCAGTGTTTAATTAACTGATTTTCAATACTATTTCTAGTGACAATGGAATTAGTTTGTCCTTATTTGAAACAGAATAACCCCAATTTAGGAATAATCATGTTTAAAATTATTTAGGAATAATAAAATAGATGGATTATTCGATTTAAACTAATGAATTGATTTTATGTGATTCCATATGAGAATGCCTTGTTTTAATATTATTTTTAATTGTATTAAATGACAAAAAATATGGTAAATAATTGGAAATTGAATAATTCTAATTACTTTTGCATTCCTTATAAATAAAAGAATAAGAGACTATAGGGAAAGGAGGTGTACACAAATGATATATATTAATGTAAAGGAAAATGAATCTTTAGACAAAGCTTTGAAGAAATTCAAGAAGAAATTCGAGAAAACGGGTGTTGTAAAAGAACTTCGTTCACGTCAAGCATTCACTAAAAAGTGTATTGTGAAACGTCATCAAATCATTCGTGCAGCTTACAAGCAACAGCTCCAACAAGCCGCAGAATTGTAGTT
>CANHJJ010000096.1 GCA_947460565.1 Bacteroidota bacterium | reverse complement strand
CTGTTGGAACTGGTCCATATTCTCAAGTTCTAAATGAATATATTAATTCATATAAATACTCGGGGAAATTTTCAATAACATCTGCTGGATTTCCTGACAATGGGATGATTGATACTATCAGTTATATTAGCATCAAAAATGCTGCAATTGCGCAAAACAAACCACTTAAAGGCTCTAAAAATGTAGTTTTATATAGAATCGATTTTCCAGGCATTTGCTCTGCCATTAATTTGAATTCAATAAAATTCATAAGCTCTGGTTCTTACAATTCAAATGATGTTTTGAACTTTAAACTTTGGTATCATACAAAATCGGACTTAACAACTGGAACACCTGTTTTATTAGCCACTAAAACTGCTGGACTTGATACTGGGCTTCAAACATTCTCAGGATTAAATTACTCGATGAACAGTGATTCAAATTATTTGTTATTAACTACTGATATCCAATGTCGAGCATTAAATCACAATATTTCTGTTAGTTACAACGAATTAGGCTTTGCTAATGCTCAAATTATTGCCAATGGATTAACAACAAGCAATGCAGAAATTACGCCTACCCATATCATTGACAGCATTCAAGGTCCTTTCAACAACGTTTTTAACAACACAAACTATAGTTATAGCGTGCCATTCATTTCAAATATTTTTTACACTTGGTCAATTGTAAATGGAAGGATTGTATCTGGGCAAGGTACAAACTCAGTTGTGGTTCAATGGGATTCAAGTGGCACAGGCATCATCAAAATAGAAGGTGTAAACCAACTACAGTGCAGCGATACCAGTAGTTTAAACGTCAGTATTATCAACAATCCATCTTGCATTATTTTATCAAATGTAACCGCTCCGATCACAAGCGTACAATCAGGTAGTAAAAATGTAGTTTTATATAGAGTAAATTTAAATGTATCTTGTGTTCCAACCATCCTTCAATCGTTTGGTTTTAATAGCGCTGGCACATATAAATCAAATGATATTGATAACTTTAAAATATGGTATCATACAAACTCCGCATTCGATATTGGAACTCCTGTCTTAATATCAAGCAAAACAATTAATTTAGACACTGGTTTTCAAAATTTCACCTCTTTAAATCAAATTTATCAAAAAGGCTTAGGCTACATTTTCATCACTACCGACATACTTTGTAAAGCCAAATCAGGTTCAATCATCATTAAGCCAATTGGTTTAAACAACATTTCATTTTCAACAGGAAATTCATCTGGAACGGGATTTACATCAAGTATTATTAGTTTCAATGAATTAAATATTATTGATAGTATTACCGGACCAAAAGCAAATGTTTATACAAATTCTATTTATAACTATTCTGTTAATAACCAATTGCAGACTAGTTACAATTGGACCATTACAAATGGTGCCATCTTAAGCGGGCAAGGAACAAATAATGTTTCTGTTCAGTGGGACAGTTTAGGAATTGGAAAATTGTTTGTTGAAGGCACCAACCTATTGCTTTGTGCCGATACAACTTCCTTGTTTGTTAACATACTTAATAATCCAAATTGCATACAAATATCAAACGGGACAACACCTGATAACAACCCAATTATGGGCACTAAAAATGTAATTTTATACAGCATAAATGCAAATGTTATATGTGTGCCAACTATACTTAAATCATTAAAATTTACCACATCAGGTAGCTATTCTGGCAATGAAATCGATAGTCTTAAAGTTTGGCTTCACACAGATAGTTTGTTTAATAATGGCAAACCAATATTAATAGATAGTAAAAACAATGGAATAGGTCCAGGCAATCACAATTTCCCTACTTTGAATGTAAACCTTCCCATTGGAAAAAGTTATATTTTTATTACGGCAAACTTGTTATGTTCTCCTAAAAGCACAACTATTATAGTTAATCCAATTAGCAACAATGACATGCTATTTAGCACAGGAAATTCAATTGCTAGTGGATTTAGCGCTAGTTCGATTACCATAACTCCAGCAGATTTGGTTGACAGCATAAAAGGTCCAATTATCAATGCTGCTACAAATATTTCATACACTTATAATGTGAGCCCATTACCAAATATCACCTATCAGTGGATTGTAACAAACGGAAATATTACAAGTGGGCAAGGTACAAATGAAATTACAGTAGAATGGCTAAACAATGGAATTGGAAATATTTTACTAATTGGTCAGAATGCTCAAATGTGTCTTGATACGAGTCAACTTCAAGTAACAATTTCAAACAATCCAGGATGTGTTAGTGTTACAAACGGAATCGCTCCAATTAACAATCCTACTCGAGGGGCAAAAAATGTAGTCTTATATAGGGTTGATCTAAATGTAAGTTGCAATTCGCCACTAATTAACTCTTTACAATTTACCACACAGGGAAATTATAGTTCAAACGACATTTCAAATTTCAAAATTTGGTACCACAATAGTTCAAATTTTAATAGTGGTGCACCCATATTATTAGCAACTAAAACCACTAATTTAATCCCAGGATTACATAAGTTCATATTTATTGCAACCCCTCTTCCAAATGGGGCAAATTATATATTCCTTACCACTGATATAAGCTGTGTGGCAAATAAAAAAGATATCATAGTAAAAGCAATTACGAATACTGATGTGGGATTATCGTCAGGAACACCTGTAGGAAGCACCTTTACTTCAAGCACTGTTAGTATTAACAACACCGCTATTGTTGACAATATTGTTGGGATACAAAATGTATTCACTAGTTCATTATATACCTATAATGTAACATTAGTATCAGGTACATTTTACAATTGGACCATCACAAATGGAACTGTAATTAGTGGGCAAGGCACAAATAGTATCACAGTTCAGTGGTTTGATTCTGGACCAGGCTCGATAGTGGTAGATGCTACCAATATCAACCTATGCAACGCATCGAGTAATAAATCGGTAAGTATAACAAACAATTCACCTATCATTTCGTTAAAGAATGGAATTGCGCCCCAACCCATACCATCAAAGGGACAAAATAACATTGTGCTTTATCGCGTAGATATAAAAGTTGAAAGCTATGATGCTATATTGGCAGGAATTAAATTTACAACCGGAGGAACTTATGAAAATTCTGATATCAGTAATTTCAAGATTTGGTATCATAATAATCCATCCTTTAAAATAGGCACACCTATTCTACTTGACACGAAAACAACAAATACTGGAGCCGGTATACAAGAATTTAATAATTTAAACCGAAGTCTCCCAGTTGATTCGCATTTTATTTTCATTACTTCAGATATACCATGCGGAGCAAACAATAGAGTTATTTATTTTAATTCACTTACGCAAGATGATATATCATTTAATTATGGCATCATAAAAAGTGCTGAATTTACTAGTAAACCTATTACGATTAATCCATTACCAATAGTAAACAACATTGATGGTCAAACAAACAATGTAAGAACAAAACTGAATTACTTATATAGTGTTGTTCAACAAGAAATAGCAAACTATGAATGGCGTGTAACAAATGGCAATATAATCAATGGACAAGGAACAAATGCTATAACTGTAAATTGGCTATCTGAAGGACAAGGTTCAGTTAAAATTAAGGCAACAAATCAATTTCAATGTTCTGATACTGCTTACTTGAATTTAAATATTTTTACTAATAGAACAGGTATTGAAAATATTAAAAATTTATCAGAGGTTGAAATATTTCCTAATCCAAACAATGGTCAATTTAACATCCAATTAAATTCAATACGAAAATCTGAAGCTATCTTTAGTTTATACAATCTCATTGGACAAGAGGTTTGGACTGAAAAACAATTACTAGAATCAGGCAAACAGAGATTCGAATTTGATTCTAGATTGAATGCCGGCATTTATATGCTAAAAATAAAAAGCGATGCAGAGCAAATAATTAAAACATTGGTGATAAAATGATAAATTCATGAAAACACTCAAATACATATTGTTTGTATTATTATTCAATCTACTTTGTTCATATGCTAAAGCTCAACTTCCCAAGATTGAATGGAGATTGGAAAATGAAAAGTTAACCAGCCCTAACACCTACCAAATTGACATCTATTTATACAATATTGATACATTTGATTTTGAATTAAGGGCTGGCACGATTGCCTTTTTTGTAAACCCATTATGGAGAAATGGTGGTACTATTACCATAAGTCAATTATCTTCAGAAATGGTATCATCACAACAAAATACAATCATTCAATATTATGTTCAAACAAGCACCAACAACGAATGGTGGCGAAATACTATTACTTCTGGTCCTTTAGGATTAAGCACACAGGTAAAATCTGGATCTAGGGTGAAATTATATACCTATCAGTTAACCAATTCTGTTACTTTTTCAACCACTCAAACTCCTAATTTTGCATGGAAATTTGCAGCACCTTTAGGAGCAGGATTTAACTATTCAGATCCTTTAAATGGGGGTCAAACACAAGTTGTGAATTATTACACAACTGGAATATATGCAGCTGCTGGTGCAAATCAAAAATACTGTTATACTCCTTCATATTGGAATGGAACACAATGGGTAACCAAATCTCAAAAAACAGGGGAAGATACAAGCGCAGTATTGGATAAATACCATGAGGTTAGTATTTATAACGGAACCTTTACCGGCAAACTTGATATACGAGGTTATAACCTTTTCCCAACTAGCAGACATATATTGAATGGTAACGACACACTAAGTGTCAGAGCTGATTTCAACCATTTAGGAACGCTTAACGCCAACAAAGGAAGCATTCAATTCAAGGGAAACGATATCCCTGGTACTTCAAGAAGTCAAAACACACTTAGTCCTATTGCATCTAAAAACTTAATTCATAAAAATCCCTTTCATGTATATTTAGGCGCCAATGTCAATGTCTCTGAAGTGTTAACTTTCACTAAAGGTAAATTTATTTTAGGTGCGAATAATTTGGTGCTTGAAACTAATGGCATCAGCAAAGGTGAAAACGATTCCGCTTATGCCGTAATTGATGATACAGGAAAGATGATTATTAATAACATAGGAAGCAGTGGAAAATCAGGTATTATAACCTTCCCTATTGGCACTATTAGCGACTATAACCCAGTTTACATGCAGAATATTTGTACCAACAATGACTTTGCAATGTCAATAAAAAAAGGTGTCACAGATTCATCTGGAAATATCATTAATAATAATGTTGTAAATAAAACTTGGAAAATAATCGAATTACAAAATAAGGGCAGTAGACTAAATTTGAAATTTGAATGGAAAATGGAAAATGAACTGCCCTCCTTTACAAGAAGTAATTCCTATATTGCAGCTAAAAACATATCAGGAAAATGGCATGTGAAGAGTGTTTCAAAAGCATTTGGCCAAAATCCCTTTTCACAAGGTATTTTTAACTTTATTGATTTATATAACTACCATGAGTTTGCTATTGGTTCCAATGGAAGCATATATAATGGAAATATCGACACAACAACTTTATTTCAAGCAAGCAATTTAGATTTAACTAACAATAAACCACAGGCCAACACAAACAATGTAATTTTATATCGTATCAAAGTTCCCATCTCTTGCCTAGAATCTGGAATGAGTCTTCAAACCATTCGCTTTAAGTTATTGGGTAGTTTTGGTTCTGCTGATATAGCTAATCTAAAACTTTGGTATAACTCAGACTCTCTATTAAGTGCAGGTAGTCCGATTCTTTTGGCAAATAAGACAATGGGGTTAGATACCGGGATGCATTTATTTTCAGGACTAAATCAAAATTTTAGTATTGGGAACAATTACATTTTTCTTACAAGTGATTTGTTATGTGCTGGGGCGAAAAAAACAATTATTACTTTGTGTGAGGACATTTTTTTTAATACCACACAGCAAATAGTCAAAACATTCAAATCTTGCAGTATAATAATTCAACCTAGTATTGGTAATATTTATGGACCATCAATAGAAATTTTTAATAATGTACCATACACCTATAGTGTTGATTTTAGGTCAAACATATCCTATTATTGGAGTGCTACAAATGGAACTATTTTAAGTGGCCAAGGAACAAATAAAGTAATAATTGAATGGCGTAAATTTACCCAAGGTTCCATTCAATTAATAACTAGTGGCGCTTTTTCTTGTAAAGATACGATTTTGCTATATATAAATATTTCAGAGAACCTTTCATGTAATATCATTTCAGGTTTTACTGCTCCCGATACATTACCAAGCAGAGGATCTAACAATGTTATTTTATACCGATTAGATTTCAATATTTTATGTAAACCAATTGATATTAACGGCATACAAGTCAGAACTTATGGTAACTATTCTAGTACTGACATTAGCAATTTCAAAATTTGGTATCATAACAATTCTTCTTTTTTATCTGGAAATCCCATCCTTTTGGCAACAAAAACCAATAACCTAAATGCAACACTTCAAACTATTAGTTTTCTGAATCAAAACCTTGGTATAGGCAAACATTATTTCTTCCTTACCACTGATATTCCATGTGGTGCAAAAAACAGAATACTTATTGTTGATTCTATGCTACAGAATGATCTTTTCTTTTTAGCAGATATCGGTAAAAGTATGCTTGTGAATAATGAAAGAAGTAAAATAAATATTGGGTCTGACACATTGGTTGATAACATCAAAGGAGAGATTACCTCAGTAATTGACAGTGTAAATTATATTTATCGAGTTAGTAAAAAAAATAATCTGAGTTATGTTTGGAGTGTTGAAAATGGAATAATCAATTCAGGTCAAGGAAGCAATATTGTAGTTGTGATGTGGACCAATTCAGGTCT
>CANHJJ010000095.1 GCA_947460565.1 Bacteroidota bacterium | reverse complement strand
CATGCTCGTCCACTTATATTTATTCCAGCCAATAGAAGTAAACTAAGTTTGAGTTATGAGAAGGATGCCATAGGCAAGTTTCAAAAGCTATTTTTCACAGCTAGCTATACTTTCGTGTCTCAACAAAATAGATACCCTGATAGCCTTGACTGGACAGCACCTCCAGCCGCTTACAGCTTGTTTGATATCAATGCAGGGTTTCAATTAAACTTCAAAAAATATCCCATAAAAATCAGTATGGGCGTTCAAAATTTGTTTAATACAACTTATCGCGATTATTTGAGTAGGTATCGTTATTTTAGTTTGGATCCTGGAAGAAATATAATCTTGAGGGTAATTGTACCTTTTTCAATTTTAAGCAAACATTAAGACCAAATCACAAAAACACATTTTACATTTATAACATGAAAACTATAATAAAATCAAAACTCATTCTTCTTTTAATTGCTTTGGCCATAAGTATGCTTGGCTGTCAAAAAGATGACCCTAAAAAACCTACTTCAAACACCCCTCAAGAACAGATTACAACTGTTATTTTGAAAGGATTTAATCATGATGACCCTATGGATTCGCTTCATCAATTTATGATAAAGTGGGAAGACCTTGATGGAGATGGTGGAAACCCTCCGACTATTGATTCATTGCTATTGGATACCGGCTATGAATATCACATCAACCTTATCATTATTGATAAAACTAAAACTCCTTATGATACCGTGAGTAAGGAAATTGAAAATCTAAAAAATGTTCATCAATTTTTCTATACTCCGAGTGCAGAACTTGAAGGAAAAATGGGGGTTGAAATTGATGAATTTGATAGCAATAATCCTCCCCTACCTTTTGGCATGGAAGTGCATTTACACATCACATCAGATACTTTATATAAGCTGCCCGTGATAGGAAAACTAAATATTGTTTTGAGTCATTATGATGGAATACCTAAAACAGCTAATCCTTCACCTGAAAGCGATATTGACATAAATATTCCAGTAAGGTTAAAATAATCTAAGCAGAATAAATTTTAATTAAATCCTCGGCTATATGTTGGGGATTTATTTTTTCAGCTTGTTGCTTTCCTTTTTCTATTAAGTCTAATCTTAATGCAGGGTTAGAATGAACATGCGCCATATGTTTTGCCAAAGTTTGAACATCGGTTGGAGAGCATAATAAAGCAGCATCGCCCGCTACTTCTGGAATGGATGACACATTGCTTGCTATGTTTGGGACTTCGCATCTTAGGGCTTCTAAAACAGGTATACCAAAGCCTTCAAATTCCGAAATGTAAATCGCGCAATTTGCCAATTGAAATATGGCTGGCAAATCAGCAAAATCAAGTTTTGGAACAAATGTTATTTGCTGCTGCATATTATTGGTTATAATAAATTCATCCAAAAGCTTCTTGTATTCTGTTGCTTTTCCCACAACAACTAACTTAATGCTAGTATCTTTAAGACTTGCAATCGCTTTTAATATGCTTAACTGATTCTTGCGCTTTTCTATCGTACCTACCGTCAAGAAAAACTGCTCAGGTAGATTATATTTATTGATTACATTTTGCTTTTTCGACTCAGATTGTTTTTCATAAAACTGCTTATCACAATCTTGATACACCATACTAATTTTAGATGGATTGGTATGAAAATAACTTATGATATCTTGTTTGGTTTGCTCGCTTACACTTACAATATGTGTAGCGTGTTCGCAGGCATTCTTAAACTTCTTCTTGTATATGTATGCATCTATATTGTTGTAATAATCTGGATACCTTAAAAAAATGAGATCATGAATACTCACAATTGATTTTATACTTGATTGTTCAATGCCATTTGGTAGTTCATTACTCAAGCCATGAAACACGTCAATCTTATATTTTTCTAATTCTTTTACAAGACCCAAACTGCGCCAAGCTGATGCAAAGGTTTTATCAATAATACCCTCCGGACTTACAATATGAAGATTAGGTCTTGAAGCGAAATAATCCTTCAATTGACTATCAAATCCAGGGGTAAATAAATAGTATTCATGCTGAGGAAAAAAAGTCAATAATGAATCTATCACAAACCTTGAATAATTTCCAAGACCTGTGTGGTTGTTAAAAGCCCGCTTTGCATCAAAACCGATTCTCATTGAATTACCTTAACAATAATAGTATAGTGTTCGTATTTCATCTCTTATCATAATGAGTGGTAATATTCTTTGATTTTTGTCGCCATAAGCTTTCGTCTTAAAATCAAGAAGTCGTTGTAATCATCAATACTCATCTGTTGAATTTCTGTTGGTACACAATTCATTTTCAAGTTCTCAAAAAGTTGTTGTTCGTTTGAAAGTCCACTTACTTGTTGATTGCCTTTTAACATTTGTGTTTTTACAATTTCAAAATAGTCCTTGGGTGGTTTGTTGCCAACCTTAATGTTAATCTCCGACTGCATATAAACGTAATTCGCGATTTGATTGTATTTACCTCTGTCCAATCCGTTTTTTTTCAAATAGTCCTTGGGAAACAAGTGGTGAATGTCGCCACGAAGAGAAATCAAGTCGCTTACTAAAACATCTTTTGATAAAAATCCTTTGTCATTGGCTTTAACTTGTGAAGCCAAGAAAACATGGAAGTATGGACTACTTGCAACTGAAGTGTCTAAACTCTGCGGTAATGAAGCGTTCCAAAATGCGTCTGATAATTCTCCGTCCTCTTTTTCTTTGAGATAATCGTCAAACGGTTTTAAAGAAATTTGTTTTATGTCAAAGTCAAACGCACTTTCAGGAGAACCTGAATACCTACCTGTCAATATTGAATAAACCAACCAACGCCTTACGTAACTTTCAATTGCAACCGAGTTAACGCCCAACTCTTTTAGTTTAAGATAAACGATGTAAGCAAAATTGATTGCGTTTTGTGAACGGATAAGTTTTGGTGAAATAAATCCTGCGGATTTTACAATCATCAAAAACCGTTTGAAGTTTGTTTCGTTTATAAAATTGTTTACACCAGTTTTTAAGGTCGCAAATGATTGTTCAGCAATTGCATCTTCATAAGTCCGTGTTTCAAAGTTTCTACCTGATAGCAAACTAACCAAGTCGGAAAGTCGTCCTCTATTGAACTGTGAAGTAAATGCAACACGAATTAAGTCGTTGTAATCGGGGTCGTATAAATCTTCGTTTTCTGTTTTGAGCCATTGCAATTTTTGGAAGTAGTCCGTCCTTGCAAAATCTTTGTCATTGTCAACGATGTGCTTGTAAAACTCTGGGGCAATGCACAAATGACAGAAGTAGTCAATGGCTTTGCGTAATTCGTTTCCGTTATATTCTGTGTTGGATGCAATTTTACTCATTGCAAAATCTGCTTGACTTAAAACAACACCTTTTGAATTGATACGGATAAAAATTTCTGTTACAGTTTCAATGTCCAAGTCGGGAGCAAGTTCAATAAGTCCAATTTGTTTTTTAGGAATGTTTACTAAAGTTGAAAAGGCATTTCGAACTTGCTTTTTGTCAACATCAGGGTTGAGTTCAAAATATTTTTCTGCTATTTCAAATAGGTCTCCATTGATCGCATCTGCAATGTCGGGAAGCCAAGTTCTATCTTTTAAGATTGCTGGATTTTGAACTTCAAATCTTTCATCAATAGGATGAAAAGCAATTTTAATCTTAACTCTCTCGTAAGTTTTGTTAATTACATATTGTCCAAGAATTGCAGCCGTCAAAGCCGTTACGCGCTGTTGTCCGTCAATGAGGATTTTCTTGCCTTCACTTAAACTCCCGTCTTTCAGTCGCACATTAGGATTTCTCCAAGCGATAACATAACCGATTGGATAACCTTGATACAAGCTGTCCATTAAGTCACGAACTTTTGAACTATCCCAAACAAACGGTCTTTGAATTTCTGGAATTGCTATTTCTCCTGAGTTTACCCAAGCTAAAAGTATCTCAATTAAGTGTTGGTTTACTGCGTATTTTTGCATCTATCATTACTATTTTAGTTGTATGTATGTTTAAAGCACGGTCAGAATGAACGTTAAAACTAATTGACATGTGCTAAACCGCTACATTATATTCTCTCAAACTATCATTCAAAGAAGTTTTCAAGTCGGTTGATTCTTTTCGTTTTCCAATAATTAATGCGCATGGCACTTCATAATTCCCAGCTGCAAATTTTTTGGTATATGAACCAGGAATAACTACTGAACGTGCTGGCACCACACCTCTGTACTCTATAGGCTCAGAGCTTGTCACATCAATAATTTTTGTAGATTGGGTTATCGTTACCCCTGCACCTAGTACAGCCTCTTTTTGAATATGGACACCTTCAACCACAATACAACGCGAACCAATAAAGCAATTGTCTTCAATAATTACAGGTGCTGCTTGAACAGGTTCTAACACACCACCAATACCAACACCTCCACTCAAATGCACATGTTTTCCTATCTGAGCACAACTACCCACAGTAGCCCAAGTATCTATCATTGTTCCTTCGTCAACATAAGCTCCAATATTTACAAAACTAGGCATCATAATCACACCTTTTGATAGATATGCACCATATCGAGCAATAGCACCAGGAACAGCCCTTACGCCCAAACCAGCATAGTCTTTCTTCAAATCAATCTTATCATAATATTCTAATGGACCTATTTGATAGGTATGCATTTTCTGAATAGGAAAATACATAATTACCGCCTTTTTAACCCATTCATTCACTTTCCAAGTGCCATTGGCCGAAGGCTCTGCTACACGAATCATTCCTTTGTCAAGTTCTTCCATAACAACCCTTATTAAATCTTGTGTTAATTCCTCCTTTAAAAGTTCTCTGTTATCCCAAGCCTTTTCTATTTGAGCCTGAAGCATAGCGGTTTCTTTGATAGATTCGATAGGCATAATTTTATAGTAATTTTGGCGTAAACTTAGTTAATTTTATTGTCGACCAAAAATCAATTTATTCATAGCTAAAACCATACGTAAAGCAGTCGATTAAAATAAATAGCTTATTTTTGAGAGCTCTATTTATCTCAAATAAGCAGAAAAAATATGAAAACACGTGCATCGCGCAAGCCCAAACTGATAGAAAGAAATGCTGAAAAAAGCGATTTTGATGAAATAATTACCCTATCTAAGATTTGTTTCCCCAACAATGAGCCAATGACTTATGCCATGTTGGAAAGCCAATACAAACTATTTTCTGATGGCATGCAGGTGATTGAATACAACGGAAAAATAGTGGGTTCTGCTAGCGGACTTATTATTAGTTGGGATGAGTATGATGACGACCATACTTGGAAAGAAATATGTGACAATGGATACATCACCAATCATGATGAAGATGGAGATACCTTATATGGTATCGAGGTTATGGTTCACCCGGAATATCAAGGTCTCAAAATTGGTAGGCGCTTATATGAAATGCGCAAAATTTTATGTGCAGAAAAAAACCTGAAACGCATACTTATTGGCGGACGTGTGCCTAATTATAATGAGCACTCTGAGGAGTTTGGAATTAGAGCTTACATCAAGCGTGTGGTTGAGAAAAAAATCAAAGACCCTGTTGTTACCTTTCAATTATCTCAAGGTTTCACCATCCAAAGAATCATAAAAGATTATTTGCCAGAAGACTTAGAAAGTGAAGGCTATGCATTACTTCTAGAATGGATTAACCTTGATTATATCCCTGAGACAAAGGAACGAATCGTGTTGATGAAAAAAGTTCGTATATGCTGTATTCAATACGAACTAAGGAAAATCAACAGCTTTAAACAATTTGCACAACAATGCGAATACTTTACGGATGTAGCATCTAATTACAAATCTGACTTTGCTTTGTTTCCAGAGCTATTCACTACTCAGTTACTCTCACTTCATGAATATAAAAGCATGAGTCCCGAAGATAGTATTCGCAAGCTCGATGAATATACTGAAGACTATATAGAGTTGTTTTCCCGCCTTTCAATGGAATACAATATCAATATCATAGCAGGTACTCATCTTCAAGTGGAAGGTGAAAACCTTTATAATATTTCATACTTGTTTAAACGAGACGGAACCTATGAAAAGCAATATAAAATCCATATTACATCAAACGAAGCAAAATGGTGGGGCGTTAAACCTGGTAATGAGATAAAAGTATTTAATACGGATTGTGGTAAGATAGCCATTAATATTTGCTATGATGTTGAGTTCCCAGAAATGACTCGTATCGCTTGTAATAAAGGGGCTAAAATCATATTTGTTCCCTTTAGCACAGATGAAAAACATGGGCATCTACGTGTAAAAATATGTGCTCAAAGTAGGGCTGTAGAAAACCAAATTTTTGTAGCAACCGCAGGAACAATAGGTAATATTCCATCAGTAGATAATATGGATATTAATTATGCCCAATCGGGTATTTATACACCAAGTGATTTCGCCTTTCCACCTGATGCCATAGCAGGGGAATGCAATACCAATATCGAAACCGTTGTGATTGCCGATCTGGATTTAGCAGCTTTGGAACGTGCTAGAAACACTGGTACTGTATTAAATTGGAAAGACCGTAGGCTTGATATGTATGAAGTACTTGAAAAATAGTTTTGGCATGGTTTATGAATCTCTTGAATCATATTGATTTACATGATTTAAAATACATATTTTATGTGGTCATATTTGATACATTTGTTAAACACCTAACAACTACAAATTATGAAAACCTTCATTATAAAATCTTCAGCTATCATCATTTTATTATTTATCAGTTCAAACTTACTTGCGCAAAAGGATGAAGAATCAGAGGTTAAGCCCAAACATTCATTGGGTGCAGGTATAGGTTTTACAACAGGTTACGGCCTTTCTTACAGATACACCCCAAGCAGACTTG
>CANHJJ010000094.1 GCA_947460565.1 Bacteroidota bacterium | reverse complement strand
TGCAGGATCGTTAAGGTTTATCAAACTTAAATATTTTTCAAAACAAAATTTCCCTAAGGTATCGTTTAAAGCAGTATTAATCGAAGCTTGACTCATACCTCTATAATAGTATGCATCTGCATAGTTTGGAGATTTAGTATTTACAATTGAAAAGGCCGAATCTGCAGAAACAAATTTCTTACCGAAATAATAGGCTTTAGCTAACAGGAAATAATCAGCCACCATTACTTTCTTTGAAGAAGCAATAAAGATTTGCAAGTTATTGGCAGCTTCATCAAAACGCTTCATTTTGTTATAAACCTTAGCTAATTCTTGGTACATCTCCACTTTATCAGCATCCAAAGACAATACTTTGTTGAAATTATTGATAGCTAAAGTATCATAACCTTTCAATTTAGATTGTAATTTACCCATATACTCATAATCACTGGTTAATATTTTTTTCTCATCCACTTTGCTCATGAAGAATTCTAGGGCAGTTAAGCCGGTTCTGCATTTGCTGGTATCATTTTTCAATCCACCTACTTCATAATAAGAATAGGCCAACATTCTGTATAAAAACAAATTGCTTTTATCTGTTTTTTGCAATTCCTCAATTTGAACCAGCGCTTCATCATATTCTTTTGCACGGAACAAGATTTGCGCAAATCTCAATCTATTGGCAAAACTCGCCTCAGAATTTAATAAATAAGATTTATAGGTTTCTTTGGCTTTATCAAACTTACGTTGCTGGTAGTACAATTCAGCTTGCAATTTCAGGGCAGGGGCATAATTAGGATCAATCGACAAGGCACGATTCAAATCTTTTTGAGCGGCTTCAATGTTTCTAACCTTTACCCAAATATTAGCTACTCGCGAATATGCTTTGGGGTTTGTTTTTTGCAAATCAATAGCACGTTCGTAATTGTTAGCAGCCTCTCCACCATTGTTAATTTCGAGGAAAACGTCACCCATAGTTACCAGCACATCATAGTTTGATTTATCAACCTCAAGTGCGTTTCGCATAAGGGCCTCCGCATCGGCCACCAATTTATTTTCACTAGCAATCATATTTTCAGCTACCCATACCATGGCTTTTACATCATTGTAAGTACCATTACGTTGTTTACTAAAAGAAAGTGCTTTGTCAAACTTCACTTTGGCATCTGTTACCTTATTTTCTTCCATCAACAATCCACCTAAACCTGCATAACAAGCAGGATTATTAGGGTCATTTTTCACACCTGTATTATAGGCCCATAGAGCAGAATCTGGCTTAAACAAACTTCCATAAATTTGTCCTAGGTAATAGTAATTCTCACCTTTATTTGGCTCTTTGGTTGTTAACTGAAGCAATATGTTTCTTGCCGATTCGTATTTATCAAAATCCTCAGCTTTCAAAGCCTCTTCCAAAGTTTGGGCTTTTGCAGACATTAAACTGGCTATTGCGATGATAGCTAAAATGTACTTTTTCATTTTTATTGGTTCTTTTTTAGAATTTAATTTCAATTTTTTATTCAATCTCCTTATCATTCAACTGAATAATTCTGATTGGAGACTTAGCAGGAATCAATCCTGATTTTTGAATGATTCTTTGTCCTTGGTCTCCTGCTACAAAGCTTGCAAAGCCTGTGCCAAGTCCTGTATGGGCTTCTCTGCTTACCATGTATATGTTACGCAAAAACGGGTATATCTTCAATGCCATATTAGCTTGTATAGGCTTAAATGTAACCAACTTATCAAAATAATCAGGCTTAGGATCTGGTAAAACATCAGCGACTTTAATTTTCTTTAAAAAGGCATTTGCTTCGCTACTATTGGCATCACTTATCCAACTAACTCCAATGATGCCCAAGGCATTTTTGTTATTTTCAACATATTCAATTACCTCTTTACTTGAATGTAAAGCAAAACAGTTTTTACCTAATTCACCTCCTTTGAGTAACGAATCTTTTAAATACCTCCTTGCTCCTGACGAGGGATTATCAAACACAACACGCATATCACCCAAGGTATTTTTAGCATTCAATTCTTTCCAAGACTTGGTTTTTCCTGAAACGATATCTTTGATTTGTTGTGGGTTAAATAAGGTATCAGTATTTGAATTGTTAACAATAACAGCTAGTGCATCCGTTGCCATTTTTATGGTTCTTGATTTGTATTTACCTTGTTCAAGTACACGCTCTTCTTTAGGTGTTAATTGGCGTGTAACAATGGCCATTCTTGCGCTATCTTTCAACATATAATTAATGGCATCTTGCTCACCCATATATATAAAAGTTATATCTGCTTTCGCATAAATCCCTTCAAATACCAACTCTTCACTCTCAACAATAGGCTTCAAACTTTCATCCACCGAAATGGTTATTTTACCGCTGGTTGTAGTATCTAACTCGGCTTTGGTTCCAGTATTTTGAGAACACGAAAACAGCGATGCCATAAAGGTACATGCAATAGCAATATTCAAATTTCTCATAGGATGTTTTGGGTTAACGAGCTGCAAATTAAGCTAAGATTTAGCAAACAAACGATAGGCTCTAAAAATTCCATAGATGATAAATAATATACAAAAAATCATGTCCAAAGGTGGGCTTACCTTGAATGGAAACTGAAAGAAATAGATACCCAAACCTGCTAAAATGTAAAACACAGACATAATCAAGCCAAAATATTTAGTAGTTTGATTGATCTGGTTTTGTCTTCTTTCTCTTATTTCGTCTATGTTCATACCTAAAAAAATAGCTGTAACCCTTCGATTACAGCTATTCTTGTATTAATAATTGTTATTAGTTCAATCTAAATGAAATTGGCAAAGTATATTTAACTGTAACCTCTTTACCATTTTGCTTGCCTGGCTTCCATCCCGGCATTGATTTTACAACTCGAGTGGCTTCCTCATCACAACCCCAACCCAATTTTTTGCCCACTTGTTCAATTTGGGTAATCTTTCCATCTGTACCTACTACAAAGGTTAATATTACTTTACCTTCAATACCGCTTTCGCGGGCTAAAGGTGGATAGTTAATATTTTTACCTAAATACTCTCTCATCGCTTCTTCTCCTCCAGGAAACTCAGGCATTTGCTCTGCAAAAGTTAAGATTTCAGGACCCACTTCTCCAGTACCTGCATCTTCGCTTAAACTAGGGTCTACACCATTTGGATCACCTTCTTCAGTTTTTGTACCCGCATCCACCACTTTTAAATCTTCTTGAGTTGGAGGTGGTTCATCTGGCACTTCTTCATCGGGCTTAATTTCTGGTGGAGTAAACTTAACCGTACTTTTTAGCGGTGGAGGTGGCTCCGTTGGAGGCGGAGGTGGCTCGTTTTTGTCAATGGGTGGTGGCTCTTCTAGTTTGGTAATATCATCTACCACTACAACTTTTTCTTTAGGCAAGTTAGCTTTGATAATATTAATAATAACAGGAGCTGCAATACTAAGGGTGAAAAATACAATGGCCAAAACGATACCTTTAATGGTGTACTCGCTGCTTTTTTTACGAAGCACAAATGCACCATATTCTTGGTTACGACCTTCAAATACCATGTTAACCCATTTGCTTTCAAATATGTTTAATTTTGCTGCCATGCTTAGTTAATTGCTGGTTTAGTGGCATTTGCCAAGGTTATCAATTCATTTTCTTTTTCTGTAATATCTACAATTGCGTATCGACCAATATTACAAATTAGCATTTCATCCAAAATATCAACCAAGTTTTTATAAGTAGCGTTTTTGTCTGCTTTGATTACAACAATCAAACCATCTTTGAAGCCTTTAATGGCTGCAATATGCTTCTTCATTTCATCTTCCTTGATTTTGTTCTTTTGGAACATATCTCTATAAATAGGAATTGAATCAACTCCTACAGGATTGCGTTTGCGGTTTTCTTGCAATAACATGGGGCGAACACCATTTGTGTTATCGTAATTTGTAATTAATGGAGTTTCTGGATCACCAGTAACGGCATTTACAAAATAGTACACAATTTTATTGTCACCAGTCAACAAAAGGGTTACAGCTTGAGAAGCTTTTACCTTTGTTTGATCGATTTCATTAGGCTCTTTCACCGGCATGTTGATTTCCATCGTTTTGGGCTTATTCATGCTGGTAGTCAACATAAAAAAGGTAATTAACAAGAAGCCCAAATCAACCATGGGAGTAAAATCCACACGAGTCGACATTTTTTTGCCTCTTTTTTTACCGCCTTTTTTATGGCCACCACCGCCCGATTCTATTTCTGCCATGTTTTATTTTTATTAATTAATCTTTCAAACTTCATCTTTTATATCCTGAGCTTGAAGAAGGATATTGATAAGCAAACTTATCTGTTATTGCATTGGTGGTGCTGATTCAGCACTGGTTATAAAGTTAAAACGGTTAACTTTTTTGTCCTGCAATGTTTTTATTACTTGAGCTACAGTAGGATACATAGAATTACCATCACCTTTTATAGCTACACGCACATTGTTGTTTGTAAGACGTGCTTGCCAAACCCAATCAGCCAATTCGTTGTTCAAAGAGTCGGTCGGAATGCCTACTTGTTTAACTTGCGTACGTTCATCTGGTTTCAACGATAAAAACCCTTGTAATTCTTTAAACGGCATACCGAAGCTAGATAATCTTGAAAATGCTTCGATTTGCTGCGGAGTAAAAGTAGTTGTGTACTTTTCCCCCATTTTTTGAATTAGCTTCTCTTTGTATTGTTTACCCTCCATATCAAAAAACACCCTACCATCCTCAGAAATGGTTATGTTCATAATATCTACATCGGGCAAAGGAATTTGCGAAATGGATGATGGCGTTACGACCTGCACAGGCTCATCGGGTTTGAATTGAGTAGCCAACATGAAGAAGGTAAGCAATAAGAATGCTACATCCGTCATGGCAGTCATATCAACCGTTGTGCTTTTACGTGGAACTTTAACTTTTGCCATTTAATTTAATTTGTTGATTTATGATTTATTGATTCATTAATTGAAAAGACTAATTATTGAATTAGCTAGATTCAATTAAAAAATTATCTTTTTGTTTGAGATGCAAAAGTTTGAACAATGCTAAATCCAGCTTCATCAATTGTATAAGTAATCTTATCAATTTTAGTAGTGAAAACATTGTACATGATAATTGCAACTGCAGAGTTAGCAATACCTAAAGCCGTATTGATAAGCGCCTCAGAGATACCATTTGCAAGAGCAGTACTATCAGGAGCACCAGCAGCACCCAAAGCCGAGAATGCACGAATCATACCCAATACCGTTCCTAATAGAGCGATCAAAGTAGAAACTGAAGCCATTGTAGCTATAATTACAAGGTTTTTTTCAAGCATAGGCAATTCTAGAGAAACTGACTCTTCAAGCTCTTTCTGAATAGCAAGAATTTTTTGCTCTTTATCCATGCTAGTTTCAGCAGCCATTTCTTTGTATTTGTGCAAAGATGCTTTTACCACATTAGCAACCGAACCACGTTGTTTGTCACACTCAGCAATAGCAGAATCAATGTTTCCAGAAGACAAAAATGATTTTACCTTAGCCACAAATGCTTCAGCTGAACCCTTACCAGAGGCTTTATTGATAACTAAGAAACGCTCAATTGAGAATGTAATACTCATCAAAACTAAAGAAAGTAGAATAGGTACGATAAATCCACCTTTGTAAATTAAACCTAATGTATGACCAACACCTTCAGCTATAGGGTGATTCTTGTTGTCGCCACCTTCAAAGTTAGCTGGGTTACCTAAAATGAATAGGTAGATGCAAATACCAACTGCCACCAAAATTGGAATGGCTAATGAGGCAAACATGTTTTTCGCGCTGCCTTCTTGTTTTTGTGTTGTTGAGTTACTCATATTTTTTGATGTTTTTTGTTTAATTTTAATTCACGAAAAAAGGGTTTTTGTTTGAATTATTATAGCACTTCACAAAAAAATAATATTCAAACTTTAATTTACCTCTTTTTACAAGCGCAAAAGTATCTTTAATTCAATAACTAAAGTAATGATTTTTAAGTATAAGGTTGCATGGGGTTTTACTATTTCATGACAATACTCAAGGCTTCGAGCATCGCAAATAGAATGTGTTTTAAATATGTATGTTAAAACCTAGCCAAACAAAATAACACATTTACCTGATAAGCAGATAACTAATGGTCTTTAACCAATAATTCGTCTAACAAATTAGGATATATCTTTCTCCAAAATTGTTCTAAACCGTTGTTGTAAGCATCTAAACCCGCTTTTTCGGGCGAATCTTGATAACCTCTAACCGCCTGTAAAGCATCCTTATAAATTTCAATATCATTTTTCACATCTCTCAAAGATATATTCATATCAAAACTTGATTGTAGCATTTTACCCCACATCACACCTAGGTCTTTTGTTTCGCCATTAACGATAATCTTATAGTCAGCATCACTTTCTTTCTTCACAAAATTACACCCTTCCTCCACCAATCTTTTTTTGATAGCAGGTTCCAACACATTGTATGAAAGGTCTTTGCTTAAGTTACTTTCATTGCTTTGCATAAATACTTTAATGGGTTCCACTATTACTCGAATGCTTGCAGAAGAGACAGTAAGTGAATATAAAATGTTTTTAGAAGCAATGTTTAAGCTATCTCCTTTTACCACATTAGCCACATCAAGCGATATACGTAGCACTTGAACGGGGTCCTTAGCTAAAATTCTGGCTACCGAAAAACTTGCCAATCCATTTTGGTCGGTTTCAGTAGAGGTGCCAAAATTCATTTTGCCTTGTTCAACATTCATCGACATGGCCATTCCCCCAATACCCAAACGACCCGAAGTACTATCTTTTAAGTAAGCCATTACATTAAATGGCTCAGGAATGGCTTTGCCTACCTTGCCTTTCAATTGA
>CANHJJ010000093.1 GCA_947460565.1 Bacteroidota bacterium | reverse complement strand
GGTCTAACCTCACCTGTAGAAAAAGAAGGGAAATTATAGTGTAACATTAATTTTGAATAACCGGCCATCATTGGGCTATCAAGCAATTGCTCATCTAGTTTTGAGCCTAGAGTTACGGTTGTCAATGATTGTGTTTCACCACGAGTGAAAACAGCCGAACCGTGAGCAGCAGGAAGGTATCCCACCTCTGACCAAATAGGTCTGATCTCATCTAAATTTCTACCATCCAAACGTTGTCTGTCGTTCATTATCATAGCACGAACAGCATCATATTCAACATCATGGAAATATTTATTTGTTAAGAACTTGTCAAGTTCAGTACCTTCGGGCAATGAAGCTTTATATTCTTCTCTAATCGCTTTGAAAGCTGCACTTCTTTCGTTTTTACCTGATTTAGATTTAGCAACTGCTAATACTTTATCGTAAGCAAATGCACGAATAGAAGCTTCTAATTCAGGATTGCTGCGCTCGTGGTTATATTCACGAACAGGTTTTTTACCACCTAGCATTTCGCAAAGTTCCCATTGTGCTTTGATTTGTAATTTTATAGCTTCATGAGCCACTTTTAAAGCAGCAAGCATATCCGATTCACTCACTTCTTGGCATTCACCTTCCACCATGTTAAGATCTTTTTCAGTACCTGCTACTATCAAATCCATATCCGCACGATCTAATTCGTCTTTGTATGGATTGATGATAAACTGACCATCCACACGAGCAACACGAACTTCAGAAATAGGTCCGTTAAAAGGTACATCACTCACCAGTAAGGCTGCAGATGCTGCTAAACCTACTAATGCATCAGGCATAATATTTTGGTCTGATGAAATTAAAGTCAGAGCCACTTGGGTATCAGCGTGGTAATTGCTGGGAAACAAAGGACGTAAAGCTCTATCAACGATACGGCTAATTAGCACTTCGTAGTCAGAAAGCTTTGCTTCTCTGCGATGGAAACTACCAGGTATGCGACCAACGGAAGCAAATTTTTCTTGGTAATCAACAGTTAGTGGCATAAAATCCACGTCTTCTTTGGCTTCTCTTGCTGATACTACAGTGGCCATAATCATGGTATCACCCATTTTTACTACTACTGCGCCATCTGCTTGGCGAGCCAAACGGCCGGTTTCAATACTGATGGTCTTACCACCAATTTCAAATGTTTTAATTGTTGCGTTTTGCATATTATTTTTTTCAGCCCCATCTGTTAAGTTTAAATATTTCACAGTATTATGATGGGAATAAGGCTGTGTTTTGGATTTGTTTTCGACTTTTAAATCAAAAAAGCAGAACTATCAAAATTTTTGATGGCCCTGCTTTCTTTGAAATTTTAAGTTAATGAGAAGGTGAAATCGGATTTCACTATTCTTAAAAACCTATTTACGAATATCAAGTTCTTTGATGATTGCTCTGTAACGGAAAATATCTTCGCGAGTCAAGTAGTCTAGAAGCGCTCTTCTTTTTCCTACAAGTTTAACTAGGCTTAATTCAGCCGAGAAATCTTTTTTGTTTCTACGCAGATGCTCTGTGATATGGTTAATCCTCTCTGTAAATAGAGCTATCTGACTCTCAGCCGAGCCCGTGTCTGTTTTAGACTTGGCTTTACCGAACTTTTCGAAGATTGCTTGCTTCGATTCTGTGGTCAAATGCATGATTATATTTTATTAAAAAACCAGCAACATCGCTAGTTTAGTAGCCCGTAGGGGAGTCGAACCCCTCTTTAATGGATGAAAACCATTTGTCCTAACCGATAGACGAACGGGCCAAGTTTTTGGGACGGCAAAAATAGGAAGCTTTTCCAATTTGCCAAAGTTTTTTTATAAATTTTCTTACTTTCTTTAAAACTTGCTGCAAAAGTACAATATTTGATTGATAATGAACAAAAGCCTTATAATTTTGTGTCGATTTAATTATTCACCCATTAAACAATAAACATTAAATGAAAGTAGGAATCAATGGATTTGGCCGTATTGGCCGCTTGGTTTTTAGGGCTGCCATCAATAACCCTAATGTAGAAATTGTAGGAATAAACGACTTAATAGAAGTTGATTATATGGCTTACATGTTAAAATATGATTCAACTCATGGAATTTTTAAAGGCACTATTGCCGTTGAAGGTGGTCACTTAGTAGTGAATGGAAAAAAAATTAGAGTTACTGCTGAGCGCGACCCGGCAAATCTTAAATGGGACGAAATTGGTGCAGAATATGTAGTTGAGTCTACTGGTTTGTTCTTAGAAAAAACAAACGCTTCAGCGCATATTAAAGCAGGTGCAAAACGTGTTATCATGAGTGCACCAGCAAAAGATGATACCCCTACTTTTGTAATGGGTGTTAATCACAAGTCATACACAGCTGATATGGATATTGTTTCAAATGCAAGTTGCACAACCAACTGTTTAGCACCAATTGCTAAAGTATTAAACGATAACTTCGGAATAGCTGAAGGTTTAATGACTACTGTTCACGCTGTTACAGCGACTCAAAAAACAGTTGATGGGCCAAGTGCTAAAGATTGGAGAGGTGGCCGTGGTGCTTACCAAAACATTATCCCTTCAAGCACAGGTGCTGCTAAGGCTGTAGGATTAGTTATCCCTGAATTAAAAGGCAAATTAACGGGTATGAGTTTCCGTGTACCCACTCCAGATGTATCTGTAGTGGATTTAACGTGTCGTTTAACAAAAGGCGCTAGTTACGAAACCATCAAAGCTGCTATGAAAGCAGCTTCGGAAGGTGATATGGCTGGGATTTTAGGCTATACCGAAGATGAAGTAGTAAGTAACGATTTCTTAGGAGATGCTCGTACTTCTATTTTTGATGCAAAAGCCGGTATTAGCTTAAATGATAATTTTGTGAAAGTAGTTAGTTGGTATGATAACGAATGGGGTTATTCAAACAAAGTGGTAGATTTAATTTGCCACATGGATACCGTAAAATAAGAAATACTAAATATTTAGCATAAAAGAGAAATAGAAATTATTTTTATAAACATAGCCTTTTTATATTTCATAGAAGTTAATTAACTTTATATCGTAGCCTCAGTTATTTCAACTGGGGCTGCGCTGTTTTTATCTTTATGTAAATTGAATTGTCCGTATATAAAGCCAAAAATAGCAGCCATAGTTTTCATATAGATATTCTATTAAAATTATTTTTATTCAAATTAATGATACCTGATTTTTGCTAATACTAGAATAGTTATTGACTACCCTATTTATAATTCCAACATTAATGATCCTAGATTGAATTCTAATTTTACTAAACAGAATAAGGTCTGAAATTATTGATAGTTTAAGTTTGGATGAAATTTTCCAGTTTGTTATGATTCTAATGCTGCATTGAGCAGTTGGACTTAGGAAAGTTTTTTTATTTTTTGCAACTCTTCAATGTCCAATAAATCCTTGGGTCTGGCAGTGGCTTGTTTTTCTTCAATCAATTGGTTGATATGCAAAAAAGGTACAGATACCCCTTCTATATCTGCTACATAAGCTAAGTTAAGGCAATCACTGAATTTTGATTGAGGAAAAGCTTTTAAGTAGGTTAAAATATCTAATTCAATTCCATGGGTTAAATAGATGCTTGTCCAGCCAGGCACAAACTGAATAGTTTCTAGTTCTTTAAAGTCACCAAGCTTTAGGTTGGCAATTGATTTCCTCAGATTTATTCTATTTTCAAGTGTGTCTTCAATCCAAATATCAACATCTTGGGTAATACGCGAACCACCATGCAGAATAGCTGCAAAACCTCCAATCATGATATATTTTACTCTGTTATTTGCAAGCTCTCGCCAAAAAGCAATAATTTCTTCATCTAAAATATCCATCAAGACTTGGGTTTAATAATAGTAGCAGATTGAAGTTTTTGTTTGAGCCTAATCATTTGCATGGCGGCTTTAAACCTTTCGCTATAACTCATAGCCAAACGCCTTTTTATTTTATCCTCTTCGCTTACTATGATACTTTGTTGAGGTGACATTGTTTTATTGAGTCAAAAATAAAACTTTATTTTTAATATACCTACCCCTACCTCCTCCAAGGATGGAAATTGACAGCAATTAAGCTATTTGAATTAAACTTATATTTTTTATATATTTTCAAAGTAATTACTTTCTTTTTTTTATTCAATATTTACCATTTGCATAAAAACATTCACCGCTTCCACCGCTTCTTTCACATCATGTACCCTAAGGATATTAGCACCTTTCATCAAGGCAATGGTATTGGCTGCAGTGGTGCCATTCAATGCACCATTGGCATCTGTTTTGGCGGCATGTTGTATCATCTTTTTACGCGACATACCCACCAATATAGGCAATTCAAATATCTTAAACCTATCGAGTCTGTTAAGTAAATCGTAATTGTGTTCCATAGTTTTACCAAAGCCAAATCCAGGGTCTAAAATAATATCTGCCACTCCATTTGCCATTAGGTATTCCACTTTAGGAATAAAATAATTAATAATATCAAGCACCACATCATTATAGTTAGGTTTATGCTGCATGGTTTTGCTATTGCCTTGCTTATGCATCATGATGTAAGGCACTTTGTGTTTTATAACGATATCAAATATGGCTTCATCATCATCTCCCGCTGACACGTCATTTATGATGACTGCACCAGCATGTATGGCTTCATCCGCCACTCTGGCCCTGAAGGTATCAATAGAAATCAACACATCCGGAAAGTGCTTTACCATTGCTTCAATGGCGGGTATTGCTGCTTTTAGTTCGGCTTCTTCACCTATCATATCAGCCCCTGGTCGGGTTGATTGTGCGCCTACATCAATAAAGGTAGCGCCTTCACTTAGCATTTTCTCGGTTTGTGCCAATGCCGAGTCAATTGATAGGTGTTTGCCTCCATCAAAAAAGCTGTCTTGGGTAATATTTAGGATACCCATTACCAATGGTTTTTCAGTATTAACAAGCCTTCCACCACAATTAAGAATATTTTTAGTTCTAATTACTTGCAATTTGAATACAGGGTTTATTTTTGTGCAATAATACAGCTATTGCACGTTTGACTATATACATTCGTAACAATTGGCTTCGAACTTATGAATAAAACATCTATTGAATTTGATAATGCTATAAAAACTTGCCGAGAGGTTTTTATAAAAAAACATAAAGATTATGGCACATCATGGCGTATCATGCGTGTATCATCCATATTGGATCAAATATTTATCAAAGCAACCCGCATTCGTACCATTGAAGAAAATGGAATGATGAAAGTGAATGAAGGCATTGAACCTGAATACATGGGCATCATCAATTATTGTGTGATGGGATTGATACAAATTGAATTGAAAAACGAAACAGACATAGAACTTAGTGGGGAAAGGGTAGCTACTTTGTATGATAAATATATAAAAGCTTGCAAAGATTTGATGATGGAAAAGAACCATGACTATGGCGAGGTTTGGCGTAATATGCAGGTGAGTACTTTTACTGATATGCTTTTGATGCGCATACACCGCATGAGACAGATACTTGAAAACGATGGAAAAACCATCATGAGTGAAGGAATAGATTCCAATCTAATAGATATGGTAAACTATTCTATTTTTGCATTAATTAGAATGAAAGAATAACAAATATGATGAGAATAATAACACAGTTTAGCCGCATTTTTGTAGGTATTTTATTTATCATTTCGGGTCTTATCAAAGCCAATGATACACTAGGTTTCAGTTATAAGTTGGATGAATATTTTGAAGTATTTCACATGCCATTTTTTGCACCTTATGCAGTAGCATTGGCAATGTTTATTTGCATCTTCGAAATTATGTGTGGAGTAGCACTGTTATTGGGGGCATTTGCCCGATTGAATGCATGGTTATTGTTGCTTATGATCATATTCTTTACCTTGTTAACAGGCTATTCTGCCATTACAGGAAAGGTGACAGATTGTGGCTGTTTTGGGGATGCCATCAAACTAAAACCCATTGAATCGTTTTATAAAGATTTGGTTTTATTGGTACTTATAGTGTTCATATTTATTGGAGTAAAACATATCAAACCGTTGTTTAACAAAGGCATTTTGAGTATTGCTATTTACACCTCCTTTAGTGTAATAACATTTTTTACATTCTATACATATATGTTTTTGCCAATTAAAGACTTTTTACCATACAAAGTGGGCAATGATATTAGAGAAAAAATGGTTTGTCCTCCAGGGTCACCAACCGATTCTATGGTGATGGTATTTATCTATACAAAAGCAGGACAGGATTACGAATTTGATATGAACCATATACCTGATGATACGACTTTTATTTTTAAAGATAGAAAGGACAAATTGGTTAGAGAAGGTTGTAAGCCACCCATTCATGATTTCAAATTATATGATTCAAGCGGTGATGAATATACCGATTCATTATTGAATGATGAAGGTTATAAATTGATTTTGGTTCAGAAAAAAGTTGATGAATGTAGAATAGGTGAAGAGGCCAAAATTGCAAAGCTTGCCAATGATTGGACAAGTAAATCAAATCTTAAGTTTTGGGCATTAACATCTAGTGGGAAAGACCAATTAGAAGCATACCGTCACGAGCACCAATTTGCTTTTCCTTATTACTCAATGGATCAAGTTCCTTTAAAATCAATTATCCGCTCAAACCCGGGGGTTATATTAATGAAGAAAAGCACCATCATTAAAAAATGGAGTGCTTATAATTTGCCAAGCTATGAAGTGGTGCTAAGGTACATGAATAAATAGCAAATACATTCATTGCAAGAAAACATTTATATACTTGGTATGCCGGGCAGTGGCAAGAGCACATGGGGTAAGCGATTAGCCAACACTCTTAAGTATAATTTTGTAGATTTAGATTTGATTATTGAAGAAAATGAAGGCACCTCGATTGGACAAATCTTTATTGAAAAAGGAGAAGATTATTTTAGAAAGTTAGAAAAAAAAATCCTTCATCAAACATCCAACTTTACTACCACAATTGTTGCTTGTGGGGGCGGTACACCCTGCTATTTTGATAATATGAATTGGATTAATTCACATGGAAAAAGCATCTACTTTAAGGCAAACGCCTCACTTCTT
>CANHJJ010000092.1 GCA_947460565.1 Bacteroidota bacterium | reverse complement strand
TTCAATGAAGAGTAAGGACTGCTGTATCTGCTTATAGGAACATTGTCTAGCATTTGGTAATAAGCCTCTATCTTTAATTTCAACAAAGATGTGAGCATATTTTCATACCCAATAACAAAATGATTTGATTGAATATAATCAAGCTTTTTATTGCTCTCATTACCTATAGCATCTTTTAGGAACACATTATAAATGGGCAATAATTGATGGTGCAATCCATAGCCAAAATTGATGGATGAACTTTCGTTTAAAGCATAACGAATTCCCAAACGGGGTTCAATAGCTGTCTTTTCACTAATATCAAAATATTGTACATGTATACCTACATTCAAAGTAAACTTTGCATTAAATCGATGTTTCCATTGAGCATAGGCCTGAGTCAAATTAACTAAACCATTTTGCTTAACCCTAACGGTATCAATAGTTGCTTGGTTAAAATAATTAATATTTGAGTAATCAAACTTAGTTATATCATGAGTAAAGCCAGCATTCAAAGTATTTTTAGGATTAAACTTATGAGTAATATTAAAAACGGCTGAATACTTATTGTCTGTAAATGTGCCTTTCGATTGACGCCAAGTTTTTTCACTTGGTAATGAAATACTATCAACATAATAATTATCATCACTATGACTCAATGCTAGGGTAAATTTCGCCCAGGTCTTTTGACTTAATGTTTTTTCAAATGCTGTTCCAATAAAAGCTTTACTATATCTTGGAATTTGATTTTGATTTACATTACCATAAAAATTAATGCCTGATGTATCAACATCCTTAGCCAATAAATCGATAGCGCTAATGCCTCCCATTCCAAACACAGTAAATTTTCCTTTACCCTTTGTTGGAAGAGTAATCTTGAAATTCATATCCTGATATAATGGAGTAGCAGCGCCTGTTCCTACATTCACACCTATAGCTTTAAATACAGCAAGTGTTGAATATCTATAATTAAAAATAAAAGATGCTTTTGACTTTTTTGAGAATGGACCTTCTGCACCTAATTCTAATCCATTAAATCCAATTTGAGCAATGTACTCTCGCTTTTCATTATTTCCTTCTCTCATTACCAAATCAAACACACCGCCATTCGCATTACCATACTGTGCAGGAAAAGCACTCGAAAAGAAATCAGATTTACCAATGTTATTTGCATTCAACATACTTACAGGGCCACCTGTTCCAAAATTGCTACCAAAGTGATTTGGGTTTGGAATGTTCACGCCTTCTAATTGCCAAAGCATAGCATTTGGTGAATTACCACGAACCACTATATCATTTCTACTATCGTTTCCTGCTACAACACCAGCAAAATTTGCAGCCATCCTGCTTGGATCACCTAATGCACCTGCATATTTCTTGGTATCATCAGGATTAAATGAACGAGAGCTTACAGTAGCCATTTCATTGTTTGTAACAGTTGGATCTTTCTTTCTATCATAAGAAATTGTCACCTCGTTTATTTTTGTGATGGCCTCAGTCAGAGAAAGAGTTAGAACCACTTCCTTACCCGCTGTAACCATTACATCAGGCATGGTCATTGTCTCATAACCTAAGTAACTTACTTTGATTGTTTTTCTTCCTACCGGTACATTCAAAACCCTAAATGTTCCATTTTCATCTGTGGTTGCACCCATTACAGTGCCATTAATTACTTGCACTGTGGCACCTAACAAAGGTGTTTTTGATTCTTTGTCAATAATGGTTCCTCGAACCGTTTGGGTTTGATTTTGTGAAAAGCCATTGTATAACAAGAGCATTAAAAAGTGTAGTAAAATTAATTTTATTTTCATTTTTCTATTGAGATTTGCGATTCAAAAATGAATATTGCATAGGTTTTAATAATGAAGGTTCGGATGAAACGTAGTTTTTTTTTACTGAAACAAACAATAAAAATAATGAATATCACAATGTATTTCTATCCAACCATAGCTCATTTGGAAATAATATTCAAATACCGACTAATGGCAGTATACTCATATTGAGCAACCAACTCAATAAAGTCCTCTTTATCATTTTTGGTTTGCGCTTTTTCCAATGAACTATAATACACCATTCTATTTTCAGAATCCCCTTTAATATTGGCAATGGTATATCCATGTTTCAAAAGGACCAAGTTCATTATTAACCTTGATGTTCTTCCATTTCCATCAATAAAAGGATGAATGGTAACAAGCCTTTCGTGCATTTCGGCTGCTAAAACGACTGGATGCAATTGACTTTTATTTGAATGATACCATAACATTAAATCTTCCATTTGCTTGGCCACTAAATAGGGAGCAGGTGGCAAATGTTCACTGCCTTTTATCATGACCTGTACAGTTCTATATTTACCAGCATTACTGGGGTCAATACCCCTCAAAATCAAATTGTGAATACTTAATATTTCTCTTTCACTTATTTCTGAATTTTTATCAATTAGATATTTAATATAGTCAATGGCTTCTTTGTGATTAATAGCTTCAAGGTGCTCGCGCATACTTTTACCAGAAATGGTTAAGCCTTCATTTATTACCAAATCTGTTTCTTTTAGCGTAAGGGTGTTTCCTTCAATGCGATTGCTTTCAAAAGTATATTCAAGTTCTAAAGCTTGTGCTATTCTGAAACTATCAAACTCTCTATATTCAGAAAGCATTTTTTTCTTTCTATCTATTTCTATCAATAGCTTTTTCAACCCTTTACTAATGCTCTTTTGCCTTTCTGTTTTTTGGTATTTAATTTCTTCTTCAGCAGCTATCATAGCCCGCAAAGCCAAATCATCATTACCCACCTCAAAAAGAATTTTTTCCTTGAGCCAAGCAACCATCAATTCATCAGCATCCAAGTCAAGTACTTGGGCTATTTTATAGACCTGTACTTTTGTTGGTTTCCTTGCTCCACTTTCAAACTTACTAACCAATGCAGCGTCAATACCTAATATGCCCGCCAACTCCCTTATTAATATCCCCTTTTTTTCTCTTCCAGCTTTAATTAAACTTCTCATTTTGACAATTTTTTACCTGACAAATTTAGTCATATAATATTGATTTAAAAAATTCCATCAAAAAAAAGAGAGGCTATGGGCCTCTCTTCAATAAATAATTTGAAAATTAGATTATAACACACCAATCTCGCTCAAAACATTATTCATATTACGAACCGCATCAGCGCTTTTGTTGAATAATTCTTGCTCTTCAGCAGTTAATTTGTAATCTACAATGGTTTCCCAACCATTTTTGCCAATAGTAACAGGCACACCAAGACAAATATCTTTTTGTCCATATTCACCATCCAAAGCTACGCAGCATGGCATAACGCGCTTTTGGTCGCGTACAATACTTTCAACCAATAGTGCACTAGCAGCACCTGGAGCATACCAAGCAGATGTTCCTAATAATTTAGTTAAAGTAGCTCCACCAACCATGGTAGCATCACTAATTTCTTTTAACTGTTCAACACTTAATGTATTTGAAACAGGAACGCCATTTAAAGTAGCTAATCGAGTTAAAGGAATCATAGTCGTATCACCATGACCACCAATTACTGTTCCTTGGATATCAGTTGTAGGTTGGTTTAAAGCTAAACCTAAATAACCTTTAAAACGAGCGCTATCAAGCAATCCACCCATACCAATAATTCTGTTTTTAGGCAAACCTGTTGATTTCAATGCCAAGTATGTCATGGTATCCATAGGATTAGATACTACAACTATAATTGCATTTGGCGAATGTTTTAATACATTTTCAGCTACTGTTTTTACAATATTGGCGTTGGTACCAATTAACTCTTCACGAGTCATTCCTGGCTTACGTGGAATACCTGAAGTAATAACCACTACATCCGAATTAGCTGTTTTGCTATAATCATTTGTAGTACCGCTTACGCGAGTTTTCATGCCCAATAAAGAAGTGGTTTGATAGATATCTAAAGCTTTACCTTCAGCAAATCCTTCTTTAACATCTAATAATACTACCTCATCTGCCAATTGGCGATAAGCAATAACATCGGCAGTGGTTGCTCCCACTGCACCTGCTCCAATAACTGATACTTTTGTCATTTATATATATTTAATTTTATGAAAATCCGAAAATAAGGAGTCGCAAAAATAAGCATGATACACAGATTGTAAAATGATTGTTTTCACATTTTGAAGGAATTTGACTTCAATAATGTTAATTGATTAACACATCAACAAATCGAATCAAAGCCAAGCTTTATTTCAGCTATTATGGCTTTAATTGTGCATGAAAGGGCTATATTCATAATCTCACAAATACTTAACTTGCTATATTTTTTGTAAAATTGGCAGCAAAAATACCAAATTCGTAGAAACAAATTTTAATCAAAACAAATGTCACTCATAGCCAATCAAAGATTTATTGAGTTCAATATCAAGGCAAACCACAGAAAAATGGTGCTTATAAATGATGACATATTTTTGGAAACAAATCAGTTAAACCCTGATGAAAATATTGTGATTGTGTCAAAAATTGAGAACTTAGAAAAGTTGCATCTAAAAAAAACCTCTTACTACCAAATTGATTATAAGCTATTGATTGAATTAGGCCCAAATACTTTTGTGAATTGCATTTTGTTTATTTCAAATTTTCGTTTTTCCAATGAAATATGGATTGATACATTAAAAAGAGAAGGAAATCAAATACAGATTATTTCTAAAATAGATACTACTCGGAATTTTATCGAGCAATTGCAGTTCTGCAATAAAAATGGAATAGGACTTATCATAGATGTTTGCGAATTCAGCAATGTGAATTGGAACAATTACGAGATAGAATCAGAAGATTTAGGAATATTATACAACAACAACTTTAATCCCACAATTAGTAATAGTAAGCTCAAAGACTTGCGAGTTAAAATTGAAGCATGTGATAAACTCATTTATGAGCAATTTGCCGAAAGAATGAGGCTAATTGAAGAAATAGCTCAATTAAAAAAATCTGATAAAATGGAAGCATATCAAGCGTCAAAATTCATTGAGAATGTATTAACGCTCATCAACAATAAAAACATAAATGAGGGAAATAAAATAGGTGTCATAAAACTATATCAAACGCTACATGATATGGCTGTTGAGCGACAAAAAAATATAATTTAAATTAATCCAAAATCATTTCAGGAATTTCTCCATCAACAATCAAGTTACCTTCTGTTTTCTCTTTTATATAATCAACAGAAACTCCCGGTGCTCTCTCGAGTAATTTAAAACCTTCAGGAACAATATCAAAAACACCCAACTCTGTAACTACTTTTTTTACGCAACCTAATCCAGTAATTGGCAACGAGCAACGTTTTAACAACTTAGATTCACCTGCTTTGTTGACATGCTGCATGGCCACAATAATATTCTTAGCTGAGGCTACTAAATCCATAGCGCCACCCATGCCCTTCACCATTTTACCTGGTATTTTCCAGTTGGCAATATCACCATTTTCTGCTACTTCCATAGCTCCTAAAACAGTCAAATCTACTCTTCCACTTCTTATCATCCCAAAACTCATAGCACTATCGAAAAAGCTACTACCATTGGTGGTAGTTACGGTTTGCTTTCCTGCATTAATGAGGTCAGCATCCACTTCATCAGCATAAGGAAATGGACCAATACCCAACAAACCATTTTCTGATTGAAGAATAACTTCAATTCCTTCAGGAACATAATTGGCCACCAATGTAGGAATACCAATTCCAAGATTTACATAATATCCGTCTTGCAATTCTTTTGCAATACGTTTTGCTATTCCAAATTTGTCTAACATAATTTTGTTTTAACTATAGGATAAAATCCTTTTGTAAAATATAAGTCGTTTATAAACTAAGCCTTCAACCTGGTAGTTACTTGCTCAATACGTTTTTCGTAATCGCTTCCTTTGAAAATACGATTTACATAAATGCCAGGAGTATGTATCTCATCTGGATTTAATTCACCTGCTTCATATAATTCCTCCACTTCAGCAATGGTAATCTTTCCAGCCATGGCCATCAATGGGTTAAAATTACGCGAAGTGGCTCTGAAAATTAGGTTACCATGAGAGTCGCCTTTCCATGCTTTTACGATAGCAAAATCACTTTTGAATGCATGTTCAAGCAAATACATTTTCCCATCAAACTCGCGTGTTTCTTTACCAACAGCTACTTCTGTTCCAACTCCTGCAGGTGTATATATAGCAGGCATTCCGTATCCTGTTGCCATGCAACGTGTAGCAAGTGTACCTTGTGGTATAAGCTCCACTTCTAATTCGCCACTTAATAACTGTCTTTCAAATTCAGCATTTTCACCCACATAGCTTGATATCATCTTCTTAACTTGACGAGTCTTTAACATCAAGCCGATACCAAAATCGTCTACACCCGCATTATTGCTAATACAAGTTAAGTTCTTCACACCTTTTTTTACCAAAGCTGTAATGCTGTTTTCAGGTATGCCACACAAACCAAAACCACCCAACATTATCACAGCACCATCTTGTATATCTTTAATCGCTTCATCAGCGTTTGAAACTATTTTCTTCAACATAATTTTTCTTACTTTATTATTCACCTATTCAGAAGATTCAGAAATTAGAGCGTTTTCGACTACGCTCAAACTGACATCTTAATCATTCTACCACTGCGGATAAGCCCCTATCGCACAGGGCCTGGCAGATACTTTTCATTTTATCTTCTTCACCCGTCTTTACCACTGCTTTACCTTTGTAATGAACCAACACAGCGCATTGCTCAGCTTGAATTTCATCATGTTCGCAAAGCTCACACAAGCACTCTATCACCCAATCAAAAGTATTTACATCATCATTGTATAAAACTACTTTCAATCCATCATCAACCGCATCCAATACATCAACCTCTTTTTCTTCTTTTACAACTTCTTTAAGCATTTAAACAATCAATTTATAAGTCTACAATATTAAGTACTTTTTTTGAAAGCAAATTTATTCTCATTGCCTGCCATCAATCTTTTAATATTAGCTCTGTGGGTATATATCACCATAAGAGATAAAGCTATAAAAAAGCCATTTACAATAGGCTCATCTGTTCCATAAAAATAAAAAGAAAGAATAGC
>CANHJJ010000091.1 GCA_947460565.1 Bacteroidota bacterium | reverse complement strand
TATTTCAGGAGAATTGACTTACGCCAATACTTCAAACAGATGGTTGACGGGTGTGGTGGATGAAGATGCTAACTATCTATCTAGTATGGGATATCCTGAGTCTGTGACCATTCCTTTTAATTGGATTAGGTCGGGGGCAAGTGGAAAATCTAACAACTATAATGATCCTTTAAGAAATGACTTTTCGATTGGTGGTGAGGCAATGGATGCTGGTAAAAACTTTGGTAAAATATTAGGAGGCACCTGGGCTCCGTACGGATTGGCTGCAAAAGAGGTAAGTACGAATACCCCTACTTTAGGACCTGGATGTAAAATCACAACAGGGGGTGGAAGTACTGATCATACATTTAATGATTGACAAAGCGTAGACATTGTGTTTACAAACGATAGAAGCAAGTGGAGCAGATGTGCGGTAGTTGAAACAGGAGAGTTAGCTGCATTTAATGTTGGAAATGCCGACAAATTTGACCTTAGAGCTTCTCCATCTGTAGATAAATTTGGTAAGCCTGACGGCACTGGAAATGGTATGGGTTGGTTCCCTGGCTATGCAATTAATGTTGAAACAGGTGAACGTTTGAACATTATGTTTGGAGAAGATTCTTCGATTCCATCAGAAAATGGAAATGACATGATTTGGAACCCTACCAAAAATCTTCTTTCAAAAAATTTCTTAAGCCCAGTATTTGGTGGAAAACATTATGTCTATATCATGGGTAACAAGAAGTTTAAATCGGGAACTAAAGAGGTTGGTACTAAATATGATTTATGTGCCTCATATGCTTCTATATTAAGTGATGCAGGTATCTCTAATAAATCATTAAGAAAAAGATTGGTATTTTCTCAGGCTATGTGGGTTACTATGCCATTGGTTAAAAACGATAGAAATGTAAGTTTAGCTTCGGTTGAAGGAGGTATTGTGCCGAATGAAGTTACTGTTCGATTAAGGGTTAAACGTCCTTATGCAAAATACATCAATTCATTAACCACCACGCCTTTGGCTAATGACAGCGCTCCGTTATATAGATTCTCAACAGCTAGTGTATTTCCTGATAAAGCAAATTCAGATGCTGCCAAAAAAGCTTTGGACATGATTACCGTTTCTCCTAATCCTTATTATGCTTATGCTGGTTACGAGAATCCAAATAACCAATTGGATACCAAAGTTAAGATCATTAATTTGCCAAATAAATGTACGGTATCAATCTTTACCATGAACGGTTTCTTGGTACGAAGATTTAAAAAGGATGATGACAAAACCCATTTAGATTGGGATTTGAAAAATGAAGCCTTAGTTCCAATTGTGAGTGGTATATATTTGGTTCATATTGATGCTCCAAATATGGGTGAGAGGGTTATTAAATGGTTTGGAATTATGCGTCCTGTAGATTTTGATACATTCTAGTACTTTAAAACAAATGAAAATTACAATGAAAAAATCTTTAAAAATAATATTAATAATTTGTGCAATGGCATTTCAGAATGTGCAAGCAGGAAATCCTGATAGAGCAGGAGGGGCAGGTGCTACACAATTATTATTTAACCCTTATGCAAGGTCATTTGGATATGGAGGTGTAAATACGGCATCAGTAAAAGGCCTAGAGTCATTTTATCTGAATATTGCCGGATTAGCCAATGCTGATAAAACAGAGGTAACCTTCTCTCGTCAAAATTATTTGATGGGTGCGGGTGTAAATATTAATAACCTTGGTATTGCACAAAAAATAGGAGAAAACGGTGGTGTTATTGGTTTAGGAGTTATGTCATTTGATTTTGGCAATATTCCAACTGCTTCATATGAAAACCCTGACTTAACATTGCCTTTTTATAATCTTCAGGTACTTAATTTTGGTTTCTCATACGCAAAGAAGTTCTCGAATAGTATATCTGGTGGTATTCTATTAAGAATAGCTTCTGAAGGAGTATCTAATGCAAGTTCAAGTGGTGTTTGTTTTGATGGAGGTGTTCAGTACCAAACTTCATTAAATAGAACTAAGAAAATCAAAAAAGAGGATTTTAGATTTGGTATCTCTGTTAGAAATTTAGGAGCTAATATGTCTTATTACGGTAATGGTTTGTCGTTTCGTTCAATTAACCAATCAACTGGTGCTGATAGAAGGGCTTTAATGGCTGCAGAATCATTTAATATGCCAGCTTTGGTGCACATTGGTGCCTCTTATGATATGCGTTTAGATGCTAACCCTGATACCTATAATCATAAATTGACAGCGTCTGCTAATTTTAATTATAATGCCTTTCAATCTGATGTTTTGGGTTTAGGTGCAGAATATTCGTACAAAGATGCTTTTATGGTTAGAGCTGCTTATAACCATATTGATGGTAATTTTAGTTCTACTGATAATAGACAACCGGTTTATGGAATCTATACAGGATGCACTCTTCAAATGCCAGTTACTAAGACAGGAACTATCTTGGCATTCGACTATGGTTATGCCCCTACTAGATTCTTTAGTGGTATTCAAACCATTGGAGTTAGATTATCTTTAGGAAATAGTAAATAAAGAGTTATATTTGTTCACACAAAAGAGAAACGTTCGGCTTCGGTCCGGACGTTTCTTTTGTTTTAATATTAAACCAAAAACAAGATAAAGAGAGTATGAGCGATATTAATTATGTATCAAAAGAGGGATTTGAAAGAATGCAGAAAGAACTTTATGAATATAAATTTGTAAAGCGCCCTTTCATATCGAAACAAATTGCAGACGCACGTGATAAAGGTGATTTGAGTGAAAATGCAGAATACCACGCTGCTAAAGAAGATCAAGGTTTGCTTGAAACTAAAATTGCCCAATTAGAAGATATCATAACAAAGACAAGAATCATTGATGAATCTAAACTTGATATTAGCAAAGTAATGATGCTTACTAAGGTTACAGTTCTCAATCATAATGTAAAAAAAGAATTCACCTATATGATTGTATCCGACTCAGAAGCTGATATGAAATTAGGTAAGATCTCAACAAAATCTCCAATTGGTGCAGGTTTAATTGGCAAGAAATTGGGTGATATGGTTGAAATAAATGCCCCTGCGGGTGTTATAAAATTAGAAGTTATAAATATTAGTCTTACTTAATATGTCGAGTATTTTCACTAAAATTATTAATGGTGAAATTCCATGTTATAAAATAGCTGAAAGCAAAGATTACTTTGCTTTTTTAGATATAAGACCTTTAACCAGGGGGCATACCTTAGTTGTACCTAAAATTGAAGTGGATTATATTTTTGATTTGGAAAATGAACTTTATGCAGGGTTGTATTTGTTTTCTAAAATTGTTGCTGAGGCAATTCAAAAATCAGTAGATTGTAAAAGGGTTGGTACAGCTGTAATTGGCTTAGAAGTTCCTCATGCACATATTCATTTGATTCCATTTAATACGATGAATGAAATGAATTTTAGTAATCCCAAATTAGAGTTATCTAAAGAAGAAATGCAGGCTATTGCCGATCATATTAAAAGCAATCTACCTGCATAGATTTTAATTCTACTATGGATTTATCTTGATAACTCCATTATTGCTATTTATATCAATGCGTGGATAATCATTGAAATCAGCAGAAGCATCTCCATTTAAATCAGTTACTAAATAACCTAGATTTCCATTATTACTATCAATATCTAATTCTGGATAGTCATTAAAATCCACTGATCCATCTTGTGTGATATCTCCAGTAAAAATCATAAATACACCATTACCATCATCTTTTAAATTGTCTCCAAAAGCTTTGTTTATTGTTGAGGTAAAATCGTAGCTATTAGAGTTGGTTATTGCCAATGGAGCCGCACTCCAGGTCTCAATTGAGTTCCGGTGTTTTAAAACTATATAGTAAGAATTTCCTATCAAATTTAATGGCAGAGAAATGTTTATTATACCGCCAGTATCTAGCAAACTATACTCTGAAAATACCCCAATAAAAGGAGATATGCTTTCATGTAACTCTACTAATACTGTATCCGCAATAGTCAAGGAGCTAACTCCATCAGCATTAAATAAAGATGGTGTCATTTTGCTATACCCAACATACAAACCTTCTAAAAATGCATTTATTTGTAAAGGGCAACTTGCATTTACAATGGTTATTCTACCATTTTTATTTTTTGTATAATAATCTGCTTGATTAAATGTAACGCTTATTAGGTTAATATCAACAATGTTTCCAATGGTTAAAGTATTATTTAACCTACCTATTAATTTAATAATGATTCCGTTTGCGTTTATCGGTGTTGTTCCTGCAATTGAAATAGTTATTTTATTTAACGTTCTTTTTTGAGCAATAGACCAATTATTTATCAAACTATTTGGTAATAGCGCTTCTAAGGATTCAAAATCATTATCATTAACTCCTATATTTATTTGCATCGAGTACACAGGTTTTGAACTTGAAACATTTAAAAGTGATATAGGGTAATCAAATGATGAGTCGTATGATACATTCGTGGATGGTAAATCTAAAAACGCATCATAAATCATGATATTGCTAGTTTGTGCGATTGTATTAGTACTATCTTTAACTTTAACTTTTACCATTCCTCCCTTTTTTGCTGTAAAAAAACCACTCGCAGTTATAACAGCTTTGCTTGTATCACTCACAAAAAAAGTATAGGAACCATTTCCACCTGATGCTACAAACTGATCTGTTTGGTTACAATAATATTCAGTTAATGGTTGGTTTATGCTAAGAGGTAAGCCAGTATTTGTATTGTCAATAATTTGAATATTACCTACTGTAGTATTTGCTAATAAATTTTGATTGAATACAACATTTTGTAGTGAAATTGAACTTTGGTTTGTATTAAGTATCTTAAATCTAATTTTCAATAATTCTCCAGCACCAGCTAAAGCTGCCGATTTAGCAAATGAAATAGTGATTGTACCATTTTTGATTTTATTATATACAAAAGCATTTTGCAATAATGTATTTCCAATAATTATACTATCAGGAACAATATTGTAACTGTTAAAATTAATTTTAAATGAGCCCGATAAAATATTTGTTAAATTGTTTGAGTTAAGATATATCGGATAAATAAAATCTCGGTTTAAAACTATGGAAGTGTCGGGTAATGTTAGTTTAATTGCCCTAACTTCAATAGATGAATCGGTTGTATCAATTAATCCATCAAATGATGTCACAATAACTTTAGTTTTACCAATACCAGTGCCTGTAAATATTCCATTCGCTGATATTGTGCCAACATTGGAATTTATAACCTGGTATGTATAAGGTTGCGTTCCTCCAGAAACATCAATTTGAACAGACTCACCTATTGTTAAAGGTGACGAACTATTAAAGTTAGCTGTCATAATTGATACAATAGGATTATCTATCAACACACTTCCGCCTTGCAAAGTTAAGCTAGGAGAGCCTTGATTTAAAAAGCATGTATTATTTCCCCAAAATTGAATTTGCACATTGGCTGTCAAATTCATATGAAATCTTAAATAAAACAATATTCCGCTTCCTTGCAAAGGCATGCTGTAGGCTGCTGATATCAATAAATCCCCATATTTGTTTACTTTATAGGTTGGATCTGTAATTCCAGCACTCATCGTACCAGAAGTAATAATTCCATTTAAAGTAAGATAGCGCGTATTGCAATTAAGTTTCAATTGATAGGATAGGACATCTAATCCTGTTAGTGAATTGTCAACATAAACAGGAATATCTATTAAATTACCCTTTATACCTGTGGTATCAGGTATTCTAATATCAATGGTTTGTGCCTTACTTTTATAAGCAAACAAACTCAAAGTCAATACAAAATAAATTAAACACTTTTTCATATGTATATGCTTGAAAATTTATTTGGTAATCATTAATTTTTGCATATTTTTTTCTGAATCTGTGCTCACACAAATAAAATAAGTTCCTGAAGCAAGTTCATTTCCTTCTATACTTTTTCCATCCCAACTAAATACATTTAACCCGGTATTGATATTTGAAATTGATTTTGAATATACCAAAGTGCCAATGGTTGAAAATACACTTATGTTGACTTTTGATTCATACTTTGATAAAGCAATAGGAATATTTATCCCATTAGATGAAGGATTAGGATAAACTTTATCTACAAACAAATTACTTATATTTTCAATACCTGATTTGGCACTATTAATTGTAATTTCTCCGCCAGAAACTTCAGTTTTCATATCGGTTTCATTTGCTAAAAATTTAGTCACATTTAATTTGGTTTTTACTGAATTTGCATTTACTGAATTGGTAATAAAAGTGATATAAATAAAATCGCCATCTTTATTTAAATTATCAACTGAGGCTAATGAAATATATAGTTTGCCATTTGATGCATCAATATTTTGATTGAAGCTTAATCCTTGCGCAAATGAGCCATTCTTTATTTGCAAAGCCCTTATAAGCGAGTTGTCATATTGAATTTGCAAATCAATAGATTGCGCCAAATCAACTTTATTTATATGAATAGGTATAACAAGCGTATCATTAGCCATTGTTGTTTTGTTTTCAATATTTAAACTCGCATAAGCAGGAATAGGTGTTCTATTTGTTTTATATAACTCTTCAGCAGGAAAAGTTTGTATTTTATCTACAAGGTATTGTAATATCAATGAGCCATCAAATGCAGTAATACCGCTTGAGCCCGACACATCTGCCACTTTACTTTGAATGCTATTTAATGAAAGTATATTTACTGATTTCTGTAAAACCAAAGCTGCATCATAGGCTTGTACCAAGCCATTCAAACTCACATCACCCATAATTGGGTTCTCAGCATCTAAGCTTCTAAAAGGGGTATAGTTAACTGAATCTGATATGGCATCTCCCATTCCATTTGGATTACTTGCATGTGTTGGTCCTGAGTTTTCGCCCCACCAGCAATTGGTTGCATCTACATTAAAAGTTTGAGCTACGTTGTTTACTGCCATTCCATTTGATAAGAAATCACAATGGTTGATAGGTGGTTTTGAAGCACCATCTATATAAATAGCAGTATTGTTATTCCTAAATATTGAATTTGAAATAGTAGGATTTTTACTAAACATAGATATCCCTTTATATGCATGTTTAAT
>CANHJJ010000090.1 GCA_947460565.1 Bacteroidota bacterium | reverse complement strand
TATACGCGAAGGGGTATTGAAAAACTTGCAAATTACACACGAACATTTTCAATCTTTATATGATAAAACCGCTATCAATTTTGACATTTACGATAGCAAGAAAGTACCGAGCTTACGGGGATTTGCATCAAATAACAACATTCAAATTTTAGTTATCAATATTGATTCATTTGCAAAGGATGATAATATTATAAATAAACCTAATGATAAAGTTAGTGGTAAAAAACCAATAGAATTTATACAGAGTACAAAGCCCATTGTAATTATAGATGAGCCACAAAATATGGAAACTGATATTCGCAAAAAGGCTTTACAAAATTTACATCCATTATGCACATTGCGGTATTCTGCCACACATACAAATCAGTATAATATGATGTATTCGCTTAACCCAGTTAAAGCTTACGATTTAGGTTTGGTAAAACAAATTGAAGTGAACAGTGTGTTGAGCGAAAATGCGATGAATGAAGCTTTTATTCAGATTGAAAGTATCAATGCAACTGCCTCAAAAGTAACCGCAAAAATTAAAATAGATTGCAATACACTATTAGGTGTTCAGAAAAAATCTTTCACTGTAAGAGCGGGTGGGGACTTATATGAACTAAGTAACAATAGAGAAATATATAAAAATGGATTTATTGTTGATGAAATAGATGCGGCAAATCAAAACATAATGTTAACGAATGGCATTGTTCTTTCAAAAGGCGAAACACAAGGAGGCATGAATGACGAGATAATGCGTTCAATGATTCAAAAAACGATAGAAGAACATTTAAAAAAAGAAAAAGCATATAAAGCCAAGGGAATAAAAGTGTTGTCTTTGTTTTTTATTGATAAGGTCAAGAATTATAGAGAATATGATATTAATGGAAATGCTATTAAAGGTAAGTTTGCCGAATGGTTTGAAGAAATATATCAAGCCGAAATTTCGAAACCCTTGTATAAAGATGTTATTCCTTATCATGTAAGTGATTTACACAACGGATATTTTTCACAGGATAACAAAGGAAAGGTTAAAGACACAGGTGGTGAAACCCAAGCAGATGATGATACCTATAAACTCATCATGCAAGAAAAAGAAAAGCTGCTTGACATCAATACACCACTCCGTTTTATATTTAGCCATTCAGCTCTTAGAGAAGGATGGGATAACCCAAACGTATTTCAGATTTGCACTTTAAATGAAACCAAAAGCGAAATCAAAAAAAGGCAAGAAATAGGCAGAGGTTTAAGATTATCTGTAAACCAAAACGGGGAAAGAATTTTCGACAACAGTATTAACAAATTATCTGTCATAGCCAATGAGAGTTACGAAGATTTTGCGAAGGCTTTGCAAAAAGAAATAGAAGAAGATTGTGGTGTGGAATTTAAAGACAGGATAAAAAATGCCAATACTAAAAGAAAAGTAAATTACAGAAAAGGTTTTGAAGTTGATCCTAAGTTTTTACAGATATGGGATATGATAAAATTTCATACCAAATATCGTGTGGATTACGGCACAGATAAATTGATAAGTGAGGCCGCAAAAGCCATGCAAGACGATCTACAAATGCCTCATACAAAAGCATCTTCAATTAAGTTGTCAACCTATTCAATAAATATTAATGATGAAGGTGTAAGTGGAAATATTGTAAGAGAAAAAGAGGTAGTTTATTCAAAACATATTTCAATACCAGATGCGCTAAGTTATATACAAAGTAAAACAGAACTTACAAGAGATACAATTCTGAAAATACTAAAAGAATCAGGTAAAATAAAAGAGTTACTTATAAATCCTCAAATGTTTTTGGATAATGTTGTCAAGGTCATCAAAAACAAATTAACAGAATTGATGGTAGATGGAATTGAGTATAAAAAGATAGATAAAAAATGGTATGAAATGGCACTGTTTGATGATTCCGATTTTGAAATATATTTTGACGATAAGAAAACTTTTGTGGTCGAAGATTCATCAAAAACGATTTATGAAAACTTCATTCCGCTAGATTCTGAAACAGTAGAGATGCCGTTTGCTTCACAATGTGAAACAAGTGAGGATGTTGAATTTTACTTTAAATTACCAAATTGGTTTAATATAAATACACCTATTGGAAACTATAATCCTGATTGGGCTGTAGTATTAAAAGGAGAAAAGAAAATCTATTTTATTGCTGAAACAAAAGGATATGGACAAGAATTAAGAGGAAGCGAAGCAATGAAAATAAAATGCGGTAAAGCACACTTTAAACAATTTGAAAGCATTAAATTTAACAGAGCATCATCATTAAGTGAATTGATTAGCGTTTAATTAATATTGTGAGTGGGAATTTATTAATAAAGGTTCTCCAAAAGTATCTAAAATGATTGCTACCCAAATGATATTCCCCTCCTTGGAGGGGTTAGGGGTGGGTCTAGAAAGTTTTATTATCAATTTTATTTTCAATCCAAGTTTCAATCTCAAAAAGCACATTCAAAATATCATATTTAATCTGCTTATTCGAAAACCTTAAGAATTCCACTCCGTATTGTTCTATTTCAGTTTGTCTAATCACATCCGCTTTATAGGCCTCTTCATGATTATGACTATCCCCATCTATTTCAATTACCAGTCTTAATTCCTTACAGTAAAAATCAACGATATAATTGAGAATAGGCTTTTGTCTATCAAAATCGTAGCCTAGCATTTTCTTTTGATGAAGGTGTTTCCATAATATCACTTCACTGAGTGTGGCATTTTGACGCAATCGTTTTGCAATAATTTTTAAATTTGAGTCATATGGAATAATTTTTCTCATGGCTAAATAAGTATTTACCCACCCCTATGCTCCGTTGAATAGCAGAAGGGGAATATCAATGAGGCAAATTTATATTTTTTAGTTCAATTCAATTATTATAGAGGTATGCACTTTTTGCAATAAGTATTTACCCACCCCTAACCCCTCCAAGGAGGGGAATATCAAAGTGGAAAATTCATTCTTTATCGTATTATTTGATTCTCCCAATATAAGCGTCTGACGCCTTTCTTGCCCAACTCCTACACACAATCGTCTGACGCTAGTGGAGACCCAATTCTTTTTTCAAGAATCTTCCGGTATGACTTCTAGGCTCTTTGCATATCTCTTCAGGTGTACCTACGCATAACACCTCACCTCCATATTTACCGCCTTCTGAACCAATGTCAATGATATAATCAGCTACTTTTACCATATCCAAATTATGTTCTATCACTAGCACACTGTTGCCTTTGTCAACCAACTTTTGTAGTACACCTAACAAAACCCTAACATCTTCAAAATGCAAGCCTGTTGTAGGTTCATCAAGAATATAGAAAGTATTACCTGTATCACGTTTGCTTAGCTCTGTAGCCAATTTCACACGTTGCGCTTCTCCTCCACTCAAAGTCGTACTTTGTTGTCCGAGGGTGATATAACCCAAACCCACGTCTCTCAAGGCTTCTATCTTACGATTGATAAATGGAATATGTTCAAAGAAAGGAACTGCTTCCTCAATACTCATATTCAACACATCGTTGATGCTTTTGCCTTTGTAGCGCACTTCTAAAGTTTCTCTGTTGTATCTTCTGCCATCACAGGTTTCGCATTTAACATACACATCAGGTAAAAAATTCATTTCTATGCTTCGCATACCTGCACCTTGGCAAGTTTCGCATCTACCACCTTTCACATTAAATGAAAACCTGCCCGGCTTGTAGCCTCTAATTTTAGATTCAGGCAAACTGGCAAAGAGATTTCTGATATCGCCAAATACTTCTACATAAGTTGCAGGGTTGCTCCTAGGTGTGCGGCCTATTGGGCTTTGGTCAATCTCAATCACTTTATCAATATGCTCTATACCTTTAAACTCTTTATAGGCCAAAGGCTTTTGATGAGAGCCATAAAAATGCTGACGTAATATAGGATACAAGGTTTCGTTTATAAGCGTTGATTTTCCGCTACCACTCACACCCGTTACACAAATAAATTTACCCAGTGGAAACTCCACTGTAATGTTCTTCAAGTTATTTCCAGTAGCACCTTTTAATACCAGTTTTTTGCCATTGCCTTTTCTTCTAATTTTTGGCACTTCAATTTCTTTCTTACCATTCAGGTATTGTGCAGTAATGGAATTTGATTTCATCAATTCTTCCAAGGTGCCTTGTGCAGCAATATGTCCTCCATGCACACCTGCCCCATATCCAATATCAAGGATAAAATCACTTTCGGTAATCATGTCCTTGTCGTGTTCCACCACTATCACACTGTTGCCCACATCACGCAACTCTTTCAATGAGTTTATCAATCTGTTATTATCTCGTTGATGAAGACCAATGCTAGGCTCATCAAGGATATACAACACCCCCACCAATTGCGAGCCTATTTGTGTAGCCAATCTAATGCGCTGCGCTTCGCCCCCACTCAAGGTTCTAGCAGGTGAATTAAGCGTTAAGTAATCTATTCCAACACCCACCAAAAATTTAATGCGTGTGCGGATTTCTTTTAATATTTCAGTAGCAATCAACAATTGCTTTTTATCCAATAAACTCTCAACATCTTCAAACCAAGTTCCCAGAGCAGCTATTTCCATTTGGGCCAAATCAGCAATATTTTTATCGCCAATTCTATAATGCAAACTTTCTTTCTTTAACCTTCCACCATTGCACTCGGGGCAGGTGTCGATGCTCATAAACTCTTCGGCCCAACGGGCTACAGAATCGGCACTTTTCTCATGGTAATGCCTTGAAATAAAAGGAATCAAACCCTCCCATTTGCTGTTATAATTTTGGGTGTAACCACTTGCATATTCATAAGGAATGGTAAGTGGCTCATCACTGCCATGCAATATCACATCCAAAGCTTCGCGACTTAATTTTTCGATAGGGTCGGCAAAACTGAATTTATATTTCTTAGCAATCTCTCTCAATTGCAGGAAAGTCCAGTTTTCGCGGGCTTCTCCGAGAGGGGCAATGGCTCCTTTGTTAATGCTTAATTTCTTATCAGGAATGATATTGAACTCTTCTATACTATTAATCACACCCAAGCCATCACATTTGGGACAAGCACCATAAGGCGAGTTAAAGGAAAAAGTATTGGGTTGGGCTTCATCATAACTGATACCACTTTTGGGATCCATCAAAAACCTACTAAAGTGATAAGCTTTGTTTAAGTCATTATCCAGCAATACCAGGGTGCCTTTACCCATTTTAAGGGCACTTTTCACACTCTCGCCAATGCGGAAACGAGCGTCCTTCTTAGGTTCAATCCTATCTATCAATACTTCAATATCGTGAATCTTGTAGCGATCGGCTTGCATCTTGGGGGTAATATCCACCACTTCAGCATCAAGCCTCACTTTGGTGTAACCTTGCTTGCGTATTTGCTCAAATAGCTCGCGGTAGTGGCCTTTTCGACCTTTTACCAATGGAGCCAGGATACTTATTTTCTTGTTCTCAAATTGGGTGATGATGCTCGACACAATTTGCTCTTCCGTCATCTTCACCATCTTTTCGCCACTCTCGTAGCTATAGGCATCAGCGGCACGGGCAAAAAGCAAACGCAAAAAATCGTATATCTCGGTAATGGTGCCCACCGTAGAACGTGGGTTTTTGTTTACCGTTTTTTGTTCAATAGAAATAACGGGTGAAAGCCCATTTATTTTGTCAACATCAGGGCGTTCCATATTGCCAATAAATTGGCGGGCATAGGCACTAAAGCTTTCCATATACCTGCGCTGCCCTTCGGCAAAAATGGTATCAAAAGCCAAAGAAGATTTGCCACTTCCGCTGAGTCCTGTGATGCATACCAACTTGTTGCGAGGGATATTGACATCAATGTTTTTTAGGTTGTGCTCACGTGCACCCAAAATCTCAATATACTCATCTTCAAGGGCAGATTTGGCTATTTTATCGTCTTTTATTTTTGATTCGCTCATTGGTACATTCAACCCCAAAAACAGGGCTTTGTTTTATCTTTACAATAATGCAAAAATTAATCGGTCTTTGGATGAGTGGTGATGAATATTAATGCAGAATTGGCATAATACAACCCACTACATTGGATTTAGCAAAGTGCTCTAGGAATTGGTAATGAATTTTGGCTTCAGACTCTAAAGATAGCTTGGGTAATTTATTTTTTACTTTTCGTATATCTTTTTTGCGGATGCCTTCTAGCATTGATAAAACGATAAATTACAATATGCTTTCCATCAATTTCAAATAATACTAAATAGGGAAAACGATTGAGCATTGCTTGTCTAAAATTTTTGTACTTTTTCTCATAGCCTTCTGGATTTACATGTATTTTTGTTAAGGCTGATTCAAATTCATCTACAAGGGCTACACCTAAAGAAAGTTGCAGTTCTTCATAGTACAACGCTGATTCATTTAACTCTTTATATACTTCATCTAAAATGATTAGACTGTATTTCATGCAGAAAGGTTTTTCATTACTTTTTTACGCACTTCACTCATTGTAAATGTTTTTGCTTCACCACTTTTGTACAATGCCTTTCTTTCGTCCAATATTTGTTTATCATCTATGCTTAATTCATAGTCAAATTTCTCACTTCTGGTATTAATGATAGTGTAGAGTGCTTCCAAAAATGACTTATCATTGATATCATTTAATGCTCTGGCTATTTCATTTTTTAATATATCAGTTGTCATATTTTTTTTCTCGAATTTAAGCTTTTTTCATTTTACCACAATAGAGATGTATTGTATAGTGAGTTTTTTTTGTGATGTCAGGTGTTTTTGTGATGTCAGGTGTTTCCACCTGACATTTGTATTTATCCGTGGTTGGTGTCCTCCCCAATCCACTTTCTTATTTTTTTGTGATGACATGTGTTTCCACCTGACATTTGTTTTATGAAGTGATTCTTAATAGCACGATACTATGCTTAGTGGCGCTGCGCGAAACACCTCGCACTCGCCAGCGTCCCGCTTGTGAGGCTATGCTAAAGCCTCAGGCTATTACACTAAATAAATTGAACAAACAATATAAACAAAAAGACTTTTTTTTGATGACACTAAGCAAAACACAAACCATGGGCATAGTATAATAGTATAGCGTTGCAAACTCTTATTTCATTTTTAAACCCTTAGTCCCTCTGCTTTGCCTTGGCTTCAG
>CANHJJ010000089.1 GCA_947460565.1 Bacteroidota bacterium | reverse complement strand
TACTTTTATAAAATGAATGCTGAAATAATAACCATAGGGGATGAATTATTAATAGGTCAAGTAATAGATACTAACTCTGCTTGGCTTGGACAACAACTAAGTGGATTAGGTATTAAACTATGTTACAAGTCATCTATATCAGATAATAAAGAAGCCATACTAAATGCCCTAAAGGATGCAGAGTTAAGAAGTGATATAATCATTCTTACGGGAGGGCTCGGTCCCACTAAAGACGATATAACCAAAGTTACCATATGCGAATACTTCAATACAAGTCTTGTTCAAAACGATAAAGTATTAGAGTGGGTTCAAAGTATTTTTCGATTCAGAAAAATGCCTATGCTAGATGTAAATAATATGCAAGCACTGGTTCCAGCAAACTGTGAAATATTATGGAATAAAAATGGTACAGCTCCGGGAATGTGGTTTGATGTGAATAATAAAATATTTATTAGTTTACCAGGTGTACCATTTGAAATGAAAACTATTTTCGAAGAAGAAGCTGTACCTAAAATAAATTCAAAATTTAAATTACCATCCATATTTCATAGAACACTTCAAACTGTATCAATAGGAGAAAGTTTTTTAGCAAAAAAAATTGAAGATATTGAAAACAGTTTACCTTCACATATTAAACTAGCATACCTGCCATCAGTTGGTGCAGTAAGATTAAGATTTAGCGCTTATGGTGATGATAAAATTAGTTTAGAAAATGAAGTTGAGGAATATGTAAAACGAGTATATGAAAAAATATCAGATCATATTTATGGAGAAGGTGATGCAAGTTTAACCCAGACACTAGGTAATTTATTAAAGGAAAGAAAACAAACCATTTCAACTGCTGAAAGTTGCACAGGAGGATACATAGCACATCAGTTAACTTCTGTACCTGGAAGTTCATCTTATTTTATGGGTAGTATTGTTTGCTATGCTAATAAAATTAAAACACAAGAGCTAGGTGTAAGTGAAGACATATTGCGAAATAATGGTGCAGTAAGTGAAGAATGTGTCATACAAATGGCACAAGCAGTTAGATTAAAAATGAATACCACATTTGGCATTTCATGCAGTGGCATTGCAGGACCCGATGGAGGAACTAATGACAAGCCTATTGGAACTGTATGGATAGCTATAGCTAGCGAAAAAGAGACGCTTTCACAAGTATTTAATTTTGGAGATAACAGAGAACGCACAATTCAAAGAACAGGACTAATGGCAATGGATATGCTTAGAAAAAAAATTTTAAATGGATGAGTAAAAATTAATCTAATATCAATAAAAATTTCAATAGTATATATATATTAAGATGAAATCGCATTACAAAAAAGCGCCTGTTTGTTTAAATTTAAATTGATTAATAATAATTAATGGTCAAAGATGTCAATATATTTTGGCAATATTTGGGCTTGAATCTTTCGAAATTTTATAAGAAGGCCCAAATTAACTTTAACTATAAACACTATTTTTAGCTTCATTAGAATTTTATATTAACAAACTAGTTAAATATTATTTAAACCAAAATAAAAAAAGGCCATCTTCCGACAGCCTTTTAGGTATTAATTACTTTGAAAACTATTGATTAAATAAATCAATTTTACATCTCTCTATGCACATCCCATTGCTCCATATAGTCAGCAACTTTGCGTAAGAAACTACCACCCAAAGATCCATCTACTACACGGTGGTCATAGCTTAATGACAAGAACATCATATGACGGATTGCAATCACATCACCATGCTCGGTTTCTAACACAGCAGGTTTTTTCTTGATAGCACCTGTAGCCATAATAGCCACTTGCGGTTGGTTGATAATTGGCGTTCCCATGATATTACCAAAACCACCCACATTGGTTAAAGTGAAAGTACCACCTGAAATCTCATCAGGTTTCAATTGGTTGGCACGAGCACGGTTAGCATAATCATTCACTGATTTGGTTAAACCCAATAGGTTCATACCATCTGCATTTTTGATAACAGGTACAATTAAGTTACCACTAGGCAAAGCAGCAGCCATACCAATATTGATAGCTTTACGTTTGATAATGTTGGTTCCATCTACTGATACATTTATCATTGGGTAATCTTTGATGGCTTTCACCACACACTCTATAAATATTGGGGTGAATGTCATTTTTTCACCTTCGCGTTTTTCAACCACCTTCTTCATTTTATCCCGCCATATAACCATATTGGTTACATCTGCTTCAACAAAACTAGTTACATGTGGGCTAGTATGTTTACTCATCACCATGTGGTCAGCAATAAGCTTTCGCATTCTATCCATTTCAATCACCTCATCTCCACCACTGAGGCTAATGCTTTGTTTGGCTTGTGCAGGTGCCGAAGTTTTTGGTGCTTCCAAAACTTGAGGGGTAGTTTTATGTTCAAACACTGGAGCAGCTGGCACTGACACACTCATTTGTGGCGAGGCAGCTGCTAAAGGTGCACCTGTTCGGTTAGCCACATAGTTCAATATATCTCTTTTTGTAACACGACCTTCATTGCCACTACCTGGAATGGTTTCCAACTCAGTCATGCTCACTTTTTCTTCGCGTGCAATGTTTAATACCAATGGGGAGTAAAATCTATTTCCACCCATAACTGGGTATGTATGCGTGCTTGCTGTTACTACCGTATTTTCGATATGAGCAACGGCTTCTTTAACAGGCGTTTCAACTACTGGGGCGGGTGCATTAATCGCAACAGCCGAACCTTCCATATCAATAATAGCAATAACTGCATTTACAGCTACCACATCACCTTCTTTGAAAAGTATTTGCTTCAAAACTCCACCTTTTGGGGAAGGGACTTCTGAATCTACTTTATCCGTAGCTATTTCTAATACCGTTTCGTCAGCGGCAATTTTATCGCCTACATTTTTAGTCCAACGGATGATGGTTGCTTCTGCAATACTCTCGCCCATTTTTGGCATTACTAATTGAAAATCGCTCATTTCTATCTAGTTAATTATTTTTTAGTGTTATTTCAACAGGCTTATTCGGATTAAAACCTAAGTAGCATTTTACATCGACAAAAATATTATTTTGATTGAGTTTGCCAACTAATAAAATTAATGTTTTTAATCTTATTGAAAAGCCTTATATTATTTGCTGTTTTCTACGGCCATAATAAAGATATCTTCCATGCTAGGTATCACCTCATTAAACGATACCACTTCATTGCTTTGCAAAAACTCAAGCAAGGCATTATTTGAGTTAGCTCCATCATTTAGTTTGATAATAGTTTCAAAAACACCAGATGCTTGGCTTTGCGTATCAAGTTGTTCAAATGACTGTGGCACGCTGTTAAAGGCTTGCTTATGTACAACTGAAAATTTGTTTTGTTTGAATTTATTTTTTACTTCACTCACAGCTCCATCAAGCACCACATGAGATTTATTAATAAGGGCAATATGATCGCAAAGTTGGTCAACCGAATCCATACGGTGGGTTGAGAAAATAATGCTTGCGCCATTTTTCTTTAATAGAGAAATCTCCTCCACCAACAACTGCGCATTAATAGGATCGAAACCAGAGAAAGGTTCATCCAAAATAATCAATTTAGGATCATGAAGAACAGTGGCAATAAATTGCACCTTTTGCTGCATGCCTTTGGAAAGTTCTTCAACCTTCTTCCCAAGCCAAGCTTGTATTTCAAATTTATCTATCCAATATTTCAGTTTTTGTTTAGCTTCTCTGGTATTCAAACCCTTAAGTTCTGCAAAATATAATAACTGCTCCCCTACTTTCATTTTTTTATACAAGCCACGCTCTTCGGGCAAATAACCCATATCAAAAATATGCTTGGGTTGTAACAGCTCTCCTCCAAATCGCACCTCACCCGAATCGGCTTGTACTATTTGTGTTAATATGCGTATCAGTGATGTTTTACCTGCACCGTTTGGACCTAATAAGCCAAATATGCTTTGCTCAGGTATTTCAATACTAACATCATGTAAAGCAACATGATTGGTATAGGATTTATGGATATTCTTAGCCGTTAATATCATGAATGAGGATATTTATCGGACGAATATAATTTTTAAACCCGTACATACACAAATAATTAAGTGTACTATTTCTTAAAAAAACTGACCTTGTAAAATCAGCTAAACATTTATATTTACAACCGAATTATGAGATTTTTTCAACACTTTGGGGGGTACATATTGTTTCTAAGTACCGTATTCAGCAAGCCTGAAAAATGGAAAATACTTTGGAAACAAATCATTATTGAGGCCAATAATATTGGCGTAGGTTCATTTAACATTATATCACTTATTTCTGGTTTTACAGGTGCTGTATCTACCATCCAAATTGGCTACCAATTGGTAAGTGGATTGGTTCCCGAATACCTTATTGGTAGGATTGTACGCGATTCTAATATTCTAGAATTCTCACCTACCATCACTTGTTTGGTATTGGCGGGCAAAGTAGGTTCAAATATTTCATCAGAAATAGGCACCATGAAAGTAACAGAGCAAGTGGATGCATTGGAAATAATGGGTGTTAATTCTTCAAGCTATGTGGCTTTGGCCAAAATCATTGCAGGTTTTTTTACCATACCCGCTTTGGTGGTATATGCCATGATGTTAAGTTTATTGGGGGGTGCTGTTTCAGGGCATTTGTCTGGTATTATCAGTGTTGATTTTTTTGTTAAAGGTTTGCGCTCCGATTTTGAAACATATTCGGTTATCTTCTGTATGGTAAAAGCATTCACATTTGCTTTTTTAATTACTTCGGTATCATCCTACCAAGGATATCGTACAGAAGGAGGGGCGTTAGAAGTAGGTGAAAGCAGTACCAAAGCGGTAGTATATAGCTGTATGGCTATTATTTTCTTCGATTATATTATTTCACAATTAATGCTTTTTAGATAGGATGATTGAAGTAAGAAACATCAACAAAACATTTGGCGAAAAGCATGTATTGAAAAACATCAGTGCCAGTTTCGAAAAAGGAAAATGCAATTTTATTATTGGTGCCAGTGGTGGTGGAAAATCTGTATTAATGAAGTGTATGGTGGGATTACTCACCCCTGAATCAGGTGAAATAACCTTTGATAAGCGCGACTTTGTAAGCATGGATTATTATCAAAAAAAGGAAGTAAGGAAAGAAATAGGTATGCTTTTTCAAGGCACTGCCTTGTTCGACTCATTGAATGTAGAGGACAATGTGGCCTTCCCTTTGCGGATGTTCACCGATTGGTCAGAAGAGCAAATTATTGAGCGTGTTAATTTTTGTTTAAGCCGCGTTAATTTAACCAATTCCAATAAACTCTTCCCTTCTAATATTAGTGGCGGGCAAAAGAAACGTGTGGGAATTGCCAGGGCCATCGCACTTCAACCCAAATATTTATTCTGCGATGAACCAAATTCAGGTCTAGATCCTTTAACATCAAGGGTTATAGACTATTTAATTAAAGAAATTACCGAGGAATACGATATCACTACCATCATTAATACCCACGATATGAAGAGCTTATTTGAAATTGGAGATAATATTGCCTTTATCTATCAAGGTCAAAAATGGTGGGAAGGAAACAAAGAGCGAATTAGAGATTCGGGAAATGAAGAGTTTTTAACTTTTATGAAAGCTAGTGAGTTTTAATCTCAATTAATTAAAATTTCATACCAATTCATAAAATATTAGACAATATTGTCTTCAATAAAAATTGAAGAGTATTCAAATAATATGAACAAAATAAAAATAATAGTTATTGTAATACTAGGACTAAATTTTAGTGCCTGCTATTATGATAAAGAAGAAACATTGTATCCTAACAATTTTGTAAAGTTGTCTGATACTAGCACAGTCAGTTATATCTCACTTGTAAAACCTTTGATTGATAGTAAATGTGCGACTAGTGGATGTCACGATGCAAGTGCATCGGGGAATGTGAAGCTTACAAACTACACTGAAGTTTTTGCGAAAAAAGACAGGATTAAAGCGAGAGCTATAGACAAAAAAGATATGCCTTCTTCTGGATTAAGTTCATCAAATATCAGTATTTTACAGAGATGGTTAGACCAAGGTGCAAAAAACAATTAAGAATAAAAGATGAAAAAAATAATATTTACACTAAGCTTTATATTGATTTCATTGATAGTAAGTGCGCAAGATGACTTGCTTAATATGCTTAACAGCGAACAACCTAAAAAACCCATTCCTGTTTTTGCTACATTCAAAGCCACTCGATTAATTACCATGCAAAGCAATGAAACAGTAGCAAAAAAACATTTGAATTTTGTAATTTTACATCGTTTTGGTGAAGTAAATAAAGGTGCTTATGAATTATGGGGCATGGATCAAGCTTATATGCGTTTGGCATTTGACTATGGCCTAACAGACAATATACAAATTGGAATAGGTCGAAGTAGCCTCAGCAAAGTATATGATGGCAATGTGAAATGGAAAATCATTAAACAAGCTTTAGGTGGCTCTCCTATTGGGATTACTTATTATGGCAATATGGCCTTAAACACAAGTGAATTTTCTGATAAAACTATCGATAATTATTTTACATCTAGGCTAACCTATTTTAATCAAATCTTATTTACAAAGAAATTTAATGATGCATTCTCGGTTTTATTGGCCCCTAGTATGGTGCATAAAAACTTGGTTACTTATAATAAAGACGCAAACACAATATTTTCAGTTGGTATGGGGGCATCCGTAAAAATAACAAGAAGCACTCGTTTCAACATTGAATACTATCCAAGATTGAATGGAAGAGATGATTTTTTGGATGTCGCAAAAACTCAAAGTACTTATGATTATCTTGGCCTAGGATTTGATATAGAAACCGGTGGACACGTTTTCCAAATGATGTTTTGCAATGCTACGGGCATGTATGAGCAAGCTGCTATTGCGCAAACTACAACCACATGGAGTGATATGGGCATAAGATTAGGGTTTAACCTATCTCGTACCTTTTCAATGGGCAGTTCAAAAGATAAAAAATAGTAACCATTAAATAAAAGTAAGATGAAAAAGTCAATCACATTAGCACTAGCTATGGTAATCGGAATGTTTGCCCAAGCACAATTGTTTTCAACCCAAACAGGCAAAGTGGGCTTCTTCTCCAAAACACCTATCGAAGATATTGATGGAACCAGTCTCAGTGTTTTAGCCGTTTTG
>CANHJJ010000088.1 GCA_947460565.1 Bacteroidota bacterium | reverse complement strand
TTATTTTTACCGCCCTTGATTTTAATACGTTTTCAAGACAAAATAATTAGATATGTTAGATAGTTTATTTAAAGGATTAACAAAGATTTTCGGTAGTAAGTCTGAAAGAGACTTGAAGCCCTTATACCCCAGGGTTGAGTCGATAAATACAGAATATAGGAAATTAAGTAGTTTAAGTAATGATGAACTTAGAGCTAAAACAATTGAGTTTAAAGCCATCATTGCTGAGAGACTTGCTAGCATTGATGAAGAGATTGCTGATGTAAAATCTCAAACAGAGAGTGAAGAAACTAAACTTTCTGATAAAGAAGCCTTGTTCAAGGAGATTGACAAGCTTAAGAAAGATAGAGATACAAAGTTAGAGGAAGTTTTAGATGAATTGCTACCGCAAACATTTGCAGTGGTGAAGGAAACTGCAAGAAGATTTTCTGAGAATAAAACAATAGAAGTAACTGCCACTGATTTTGATAAGAAAATGGCAACCCTTACGAAACCAGTAAAGCCAGTTACCATTCAAGGTGATAAAGCCATTTGGGCAAATAGCTGGGAAGCTGCAGGAACTACTGTTAATTGGAATATGGTGCACTACGATGTGCAGCTTATTGGTGGTATGGTGTTGCATAGTGGTAAAATTTCAGAGATGGCTACAGGTGAGGGTAAAACCTTGGTATCAACCTTACCTGCTTATTTGAATGCCATTGCGGGACAAGGGGTTCATATCGTAACCGTGAATGACTATTTGGCTAGAAGGGATTGTGAGTGGAATGGACCGTTGTTTGAATTTCATGGCTTAAGGGTTGATTGTATCGACTATCACCAGCCAAACTCAGCTGAAAGAAGAAATGCCTATTTGGCCGATATTACATACGGAACAAATAATGAATTTGGTTTTGATTATTTGCGTGACAACATGAGCAGCAATTTGGAAGAATTGGTGCAACGCAAGCATCACTATGCTATGGTGGATGAGGTGGATTCAGTTTTAGTGGATGATGCAAGAACCCCATTAATCATTTCAGGACCCATACCCAAAGGAGATGAGCAGCAGTTTTATGCTTTAAAACCAAGAATTGAAAGATTGGTAAATGCTCAAAAAGCGTTTGTTAATACTGCACTAGCAGATGCTAAAAGATTGTTAGCTGCGGGTGATGAAAAAAATGGTGGTTTTAAATTGTTACAGGCCCATAGAGGATTACCTAAAAATAGTGCGGTTATAAAATTTTTAGGTGAGCAAGGTGTTAGACAAATACTTTTAAAAACAGAATCGTACTATTTGCAAGATCAACAAAAAGAAATGCATAAAGTAGATGCTGATTTGTATTTTGTAATTGATGAAAAACAAAACTCTGTAGATTTATCAGAAAAAGGTGTTGAACTAATTACCAGTTCAGGTGAAGATCCTCATTTCTTTATTATTCCTGATGTAGGAAGTGCCATTGCACAGATAGAAAGCGCAGAAAATTCAGATGAAGATAAAATCAAATCAAAAGAACAATTGATGATTGATTTTACTATCAAATCTGAAAGGATTCATACCATCAATCAATTATTAAAAGCCTATTGTATGTTTGACAGAGATGTTGAATATATCATTCAAGAGGGCAAGATTAAAATTGTAGATGAACAGACAGGCCGTGTGCTTGACGGTAGAAGATATTCTGATGGATTACATCAAGCAATTGAAGCTAAAGAAAATGTAAAAGTAGAGGCTGCTACGCAAACGTACGCTACCATAACCTTACAGAATTTCTTTAGAATGTATCACAAGTTGGCTGGTATGACAGGTACTGCAATTACCGAAGCTGGTGAGTTGTGGGAAATTTATAAGTTAGATGTTATTGAAATTCCGACAAATCAAAAGATATCTCGTAAGGATGAAAATGATGTGATTTATAAAACCAGAAGAGAAAAATATAATGCTGTAATTGATGAAGTAAGTGCATTGGCTGAAGCGGGTCGTCCTGTTTTAGTTGGTACAACTTCAGTTGAGGTTTCAGAATTATTAAGCAGAATGTTGTCTCAGCGAAAAATAAAGCACAATGTATTAAATGCGAAGCAAAACCAAAGAGAAGCAGATATTGTTGCAGAGGCTGGTCAAAAAAGTACAGTAACCATTGCAACCAATATGGCTGGTCGTGGTACGGATATAAAGCTTGGCGAAGGGGTTAAAGACTCTGGAGGTTTGGCCATTATTGGTACAGAAAGGCATGAGTCAAGGCGCGTAGATAGACAGCTGCGTGGACGTGCGGGTAGGCAAGGTGATCCTGGAAGCAGTCGTTTTTATGTGTCGCTTGAAGATGACTTGATGAGGTTGTTTGGTAGTGAGCGTATAGCTAGTGTGATGGATAAGTTGGGTATGAAAGAAGGCGAAAACATTGAGCACTCATTAATTACCAAAAATATTGAAAGAGCTCAACGAAAGGTTGAACAAAATAACTTTGGTATTCGTAAAAGATTATTAGAGTATGATGATGTAATGAATTCTCAAAGAGAAGTTATTTACTCGAAAAGACGTAATGCGCTTTATGGAGATAAACTAGAATTAGATATTCAAAATATGATGTCCGATATCTGTGATGAATTGATTTCAACTTACCAAGATTTAAGAAGTTATTCTGAATTTACATTAGAATTAATCAGACTATTTTCTCATGAAACTGCTATTACAGAAAATGAATTGTTAAATGGCAAACATGATACAGTAGCTGATAAATTATTTGATGAATTGTTTGACCATTACAAGCGCAAAATTGAATCTGTTGGAGCTCAAGCATGGCCTGTAATTGAAGATGTATATAATAACAGAGGTCAACAATATGAAATTATTGGAGTTCCAATTACAGATGGACTTCGTAGCATGCAATTGCCTGTTAACCTAAAAAGAGCTTATGAAAATAGGGGTAAGGAAATAAGTAAAACCTTAGAGAAATTTGCGACTTTAATGCTAATTGATGATGAATGGAAGGAGCATTTGAGAGAAATGGATGAATTGAAGCAATCTTCGCAGAATGCAGTGTTTGAGCAAAAAGATCCATTGCTGATTTATAAATTGGAATCGTTCAACTTATTTAAATCAATGCTTTCCCGATTGAATAAAGAAGTATTGAGCCTATTATTTAGAGCTTATATTCCTGTTGAAAATGCCAGTGAAGTTAGACAAGTTGAAGAAAGAAAGCAAGATACAAGTAAACTTAAAACCAGTCGCACAGACGATTTAGCTCAATCACAACAAATGACAAGACAAGCTGCAGAGGGTGTAAGCGAACAGCCAAAACAACATCAAATTTTCAGTGGACCAAAAATTGGTAGAAATGACCTTTGTCCATGTGGAAGTGGCAAAAAATACAAGTCGTGTCATGGCAAGGAGGAAGCTTAGTTAATTTAAATTCATTAGAATATTTGTGTAACATTTCATGTCAATTTAGAATTAAAAATGGAATTAAATAAATACATCGAGCATACCTTGCTTAAACCAAATTGTACTGAAGATGATATAATCAATCTTTGTAATGAGGCTGTGGAACACAAGTTCTATGGCGTTTGTGTGCCTCCATTTTATGTACAATTAGCTAAGAAGGCCATCAAAAAAGCAGATGTTAAAATAATAACGGTTATAGGTTTCCCATTAGGTTATAACTCAGTTTCATCTAAGGTTGAGGAGACAAAGAAGGCAATTACTTCGGGTGCTCATGAAGTGGATATGGTAATGAATATCGCAGCATTTAAAAGTGGAGATATTGTATCTGTTCAAAATGATATTCAATCTGTAACTACAGCTTGTCATTTGCAAAACAAGCAAGTGAAAGTGATAATTGAAACTGCATATTTAAGCGATGAAGAAATTATTCAAGCATGCAAAATATGCGCAAATTGCGAAGCAGACTTTGTGAAAACTTCCACTGGATTCGCTAGCAGCGGTGCCACAGTTGAAGCAGTTGAACTCATGAGAAAAACATTACCAGCTAAAGTTAAAATTAAAGCTGCAGGAGGTATAAGAGATGCTGCATTTGCAGAGAAGTTAATAGCAGCCGGAGCTGACAGAATCGGGGCATCAGCAAGTGTGAAAATGGTATCAGAATAAGCTATAAAATTAAAGCTATGAATAAGTTACTTGTTTTTATTTCGATTATGTCTTTGATTACCATTAACTCCTTTGCTCAAAAAGCTAAGTTAACAGTAAATAATGATGCATACTTAGATACTGCCATCCAGAAAAATATTGATAAAAATAAAATAGCCAACGTAATAGATGGATATAGAATTCAATTGTTTTCTGGTTCGGAAAGGAATAATGCAAATGCGTTAAAAACGAAATTTTTAAAGCTTTACCCTGAAACACCTGCCTATTTAATTTATCAGCAACCATATTTCAAGTTACGCGTTGGAGATTACCGAACTAAGATAGAAGCACAAAATATTTTTTATAAATTACAAGATGACTTTGGACAAGTCATTATTATTCCAGATAAAATCAATCTACCTAAACTCAATTAAAACTTTTTTAAGATGAAATTAGTAAGTTATATACATAACAAATCAAGCCAACTAGGTATTATACATGAGGGTAAAATTTATTCTCTTAAAGAATTAGATGCATCCTTCCCCGATAAAATGCGCAAGTTTTTATTTGCTGGAGAAAGCATGATGGAAAAGGCAAAGAAATGGGACGAACAAATTAAATTAGGCAAGGTGAATAAATCATTTGTACTAGAAAAAGATGTAGTGCTTGAAGCCCCTGTTCCTCTGCCAACTTCTTGCAGAGATGGCTATGCTTTTAGACAACATGTGGCTGCTGCAAGAAGGAATAGGAAAGTAGAAATGATTGCGGAGTTTGATCAATATCCAATTGTTTATTTCACAAACCACAATGCAGTTCAAGGCCCAGGTGATATCATGTGTATGCCAGATCATTTTCAAAAATTGGATTTTGAATTGGAGGCTGCAATTGTTATTGGTAAAAAAGGTAGAAATGTAAAAGCTGCGGATGCTGATAAGTACATAGCAGGTTATATGATAATGAATGATATGAGCGCAAGAACCCTGCAAATGGAAGAAATGCTGCTGAATCTAGGGCCTGCAAAAGGCAAAGATTTCTCAACAGTTATTGGTCCATACTTTGTAACACCTGACGAACTTGAACCTTATAAAATAGATCCTAAAAAAGGACATGTTGGAAATGCATACAACCTTAGCATGAAATGTTGGGTAAATGGAAAAATTGTAAGTGAGGGTAATATGGGTGATATGGATTGGACATTTGCTGAAATAGTTGAAAGATGCGCTTATGGCGCAGATATATTACCTGGTGATGTAATAGGTAGTGGTACCGTAGGAACAGGATGCTTTTTAGAACTGAATGGTACCGGATTGTTAAATGATCCAAACTACACACCGCAATGGCTTCAAAATGGAGATGTGGTTGAAATGGAAATAACTGGTTTAGGACATTTAAGCAATACCATAAAAAAAGAAAACAGCGATTTTTCAATATTGGCTTTGAAAAAAATGTAAAACAATATAAAATTGATGAAATCGATAGAAGTTGTTTATACACCGGCTTTATTGCCTTTGTATGATGTTAAAGGCAAAATTGTTGTAGTTATAGATATTCTTAGGGCAACAAGCACCATGTGTGTGGCTTTTCAAACAGGGGTTAAAAGAATATTACCTTCTGGCTCTCCTGAAGAGTGTAAAATTTTCAAGGATTTTGATTTTATCATTTCTGCTGAAAGAAACGCTATGAAGGTTGAGGGATTTGATATGGGGAATTCACCATTTGAATATCAGAATCCATTGTTAATTGGGAAAAGTATTGCCTTTACAACCACCAATGGTACCAAGGCCATAAAGCTTTCTCAAAAAATGGAGGCTGGCGAGATTGTAATTGGGTCGTTTCTTAATATAGAAATACTCTGTAATTGGCTATTAGAGCAAGATAAATCAATAATTTTACTATGTTCTGGATGGAAGGATAAGTACAACATTGAAGATGCTCTTTTTGCTGGTGCAGTTGTGTCAGCTATAAAACAGGGGTTTGAAATAGATTGTGATGCAGCAATTAGCGCTGAGAATCTATACGAGAATAACCAAAACAAATTACTCGAAATGGTAAGAAAATCATCACATGCCAGGAGATTTACGTTATTAAACTCTCAAACTGATGATGTTGAATTCTGTTTGCAAAAAAATATTTGTCCCGTTTTACCGAGGATGAATGGTGAATATATTACCCTATAGAGAATAAAAAAAATGTTTATCAATTAATTACATATCTTGCGAACTCAAAATTAATAAATAACACAATGCAAGAAGGAACAGTAAAGTTTTTTAACGAAACAAAAGGCTTTGGATTTATCACTCCTAATGAAGGTCGTGAAGACATTTTCGTACATTCATCAGGTTTAATTGATCGTATCAGAGAAAACGACAAAGTACAGTTTGAAACTGAAAGAGGTCAAAAAGGAATTAATGCTATAAACGTACAAACGATTAAATAAATCATTAAATTCAATTGAAAGGGCATGAGTAAAATCATGCCCTTTTTTTATTTTTTTGCAAATTCATTCCTGTGTTATTTTTTTTTATTTTTTTATAATATTTATATGTTTTTTGATGAAAAATTCATACTTTTGGAGTTGTTGTTCTCGAAAGTAATATAGAATAACAATATCGAAGAATATTAAGTGGAAATCAATAAGGATAAAAATGAAATACATATTAAAAAAGCTATAAAATTTGATGGCTTGAGGATTTCATTTATGCTTTTGCAAGCAAAGGAAGCGATAATTTTTTCAGGTGTAACAATTATTTTGTATTGTAACTATCATTTGACAAATATGCTTACTTTTATGATTTACTTTAGATATGTTACTAATAATAAAATTGAAAGTGATATAAATACACAAATTGCAATGGTATACAAATACAATTCATTGCACCGTGCTAATAGAGTCAGAGGATATACCCTTTCTGCAGAATCTCTATTATTAGAAAATGATTTGAAATACAATGGATATTCTCTATTATCTTATTTGATTTTAACCCCAATTATTTTCGGACTTTTATATTTTCTTTTTATACAATTAAATCTTAGATCAAGGTATCGATATTCTTCAACATTCTTTTCTTTTTTACTAGTAATATTGTTGTTTTTTTACAATGAGTTCAATAATCTTCTTTTAGAAGGAGAGGGTTTAA